>CANQZO010000168.1 GCA_947628355.1 Candidatus Gastranaerophilales bacterium
ATAGACGGCGGGGTTACGGGTGTTTCTATGATTATGAATACTCTTACGTCTAAGCCTTTAGGTGTTTTTATTGTCGGTATAAATATTCCGTTTATTCTGCTTGCAATACAAAAGCTGGGTAAAAGATTTGTATTTTCCACATTCTTTTCCATTCTTGTTTTTGCTTCGGGCGTAACGATATTTTCTCAATTATTTCATGGTCACTGTGTTATAGAAAATTTAGAGTTATTTTTAGTCGCAATATTCGGGGGATTGATTTTAGGTGCGGGAGTCGGGCTTATTATCAGAAACGGAGCTTCTGTTGACGGCACCGAAATTCTTGCTATATATGTTACAAAGAAAATCAGTTTTTCCGTCGGCGAAATAATAATGTTTATTAATTTGTTTATATTTACGATTGCGGGGTTTGTTTATGACTGGCAGCATGCTTTATATTCAATTATCACTTACTTTATAGCGTATAAAACAATGGATGTCGTTATTGAGGGGCTTAATGAGTCTAAGTCTGTTTTTGTAATTACCGATTATTCAAATGAAATCGGCAAAGATATTATGGAAAAAATGGATGTAAGTGTTACTTATATTGACGCGCAGGGCGGATATTCGGGCATAAATAAAAGAATTGTTTACTGCGTAGTATCAAGACTTCAAATCCCGAAACTAAAGGAAATTACTAAAAATATTGACCCCAGAGCCTTTATTGCCATTGAAAATGTTTATGAGGTTGAGGGTACAAGAGTTAAAAAGAAAAAAATATAAATTTTGAAAAATAATTATTTTTGAGTTAAATTTTAATTTATGAGTGAGAAAACAGGAAAATAACATGCTAACAACAACATCAATGAAAACGCACGGATGCGGAGAAGTTACAAAAAATGATTTGGGAAAAGAAATAACAATAGCAGGCTGGGCAAGCGCTGTAAGAGATTTAGGCGGAATAATTTTTGTAGAAGTAAGAGATAAATCGGGAGTATTCCAGCTTGTATCAGACCCGCAGAAAAACCCCGAAGTTTATGATGTTTTCCAAAAATTAAGAGATGAATATGTTATAAAAGCTACGGGCAAGGTTACAATAAGACCTGATGAAACGTATAATCCAAAACTTCCGACAGGTGAAATAGAAATATATCCTACATCAATTGAAATTCTTTCCACCTCGGCGGTATTACCGTTCCCGTTAAATGCTGAAGATGTTAATGAAGATACCAGATTAAAGTATCGTTATTTGGATTTAAGACAGGAAAAAGTTTTAAACTGTTTAAAAATGCGTCATGAAATAGTTAAGACTATCAGAAACTATTTAAACGAGCATAATTTTTTAGAGGTTGAAACTCCTATATTAATAAAAACAACACCCGAGGGCGCAAGAGATTATCTTGTTCCGAGCCGTGTTCAGCCCGGGAAATTTTATGCACTTCCTCAATCTCCGCAAATTTTCAAACAATTGTTAATGGTAGGCGGGATTGAAAGATATTATCAAATAGCTAAATGCTTCCGTGATGAAGATTTAAGAGCTGACAGACAGCCCGAATTTACTCAAGTCGATATGGAAATGTCTTTTGTTAATCAGCACGACATTATGAATATGGTAGAGGGGCTTTTAAGAGAAGTATTTAAACTTGTTGATTATGAAATTCCCGAAAAGTTGCCCGTTATTACTTATAAAGAGGCTATGGATAAGTACGGAAGCGACAGACCTGATTTAAGGTTCGGCTTAGAGCTCTTTGATATAGGCGATATTTTAATGAATTCCGATTTTGAAATAATTAAAGACACTTTAAAACAAGGCGGCATCGTAAGGGCAATTAAAATCCCGGGTATTGCTAATTATTCAAGAAAAGAAATAGATGACTTAACTAAACTTGCAATATCATTTGGGGCTAAAGCTCTTGCTAATATTATATATATGGAAGACGGCACGGCTAAATCTCCCGTACTTAAATTCTTAACGGAAGAACAAGCTCAACAAATTAAAGAAAGAGCAAACGCTCAAGCAGGTGATGTTGTGTTCTTCGTTGCTGACAAACCCAAAGTTACTTATGATGTTATGGGCAGATTCAGATTATACTTCGGAGATAAATTAGGATTAATTGACCCTAATGCTCATTCTCTGTTGTGGGTTGTTGATTTCCCGATGTTTGAATATTCCGAAGAAGATAACAGATACGTATCGGTTCACCACCCGTTTACAATGCCTAACTTAGAAGATATTGATAAAATGGAAACAGACCCTGCAAATTGCCGTTCTATTGCTTATGATATTGTATATAACGGTAATGAATTGGGCGGAGGCTCCGTTCGTATTCATTCATCCGAAATTCAACAGAGAGTATTTAAAGCGCTCGGCTTAAGCGATGAAGAAACACAGGAAAAATTCGGATTTATGATAAATGCGTTCCGTTACGGTACTCCTCCTCACGCAGGTTTGGCACTCGGATTAGACAGAGTCGTTGCACTTCTTTGTAAAACAAATTCAATCAGAGATGTTATTGCATTTCCAAAGAACTCCGGTGCTAAATGTTTAATGACCGACGCGCCCGCAAGAGCTACGGAAGAACAAATGCGCGAACTCCACTTAAGACTTACAACCAAAATAAACTAAACTATAAAAGGTAATGGAAGACGAATTAATTAAAAAAATATGGGATGATACCCTTGTTATACTAAAGGATACCCTGCTTTCAACAACTTATGAAACATGGGTTGTTCCTTTAGTTGCGCATTCGTTTGAAGATAACTGTTTCTGCACGCTTACGGGGCAAAATCTTGCCGTTGCTATTTTGCAGAAAAATAATAAAGAAATTTCAAAGGCGCTTTCTAAGGTCTGCGGAAAAGATGTTTATTTTAAAGTCGTTTATGATGAACAGTTGCACCAGCAATTAGAAAAAGAAAAACAGAAAAATAAAAAAGAAGAACAAAAAGAGTTTATAAAAAATCTTGAAAACAGAATTACAGCTTCACGTTATGACGGATTAAAGCAAATGCGCTCTGATTGTAATTTGAATTTAAAATATAAATTTGATAACTTTGTTGTGGGGGCTAATAATAAATTTGCTCATGCAGTTGCGCTTGCCGTTGCTAAGGACCCGGGGAAACAATATAATCCTTTATTTATATACGGCGGTTCGGGGCTTGGAAAAACCCATTTATTGCAGGCTATCGGGCATGATATTTTATTTCATAAGCCGAAATTAAAAGTGAAATATGTTAAAGCCGAAGAATTTATAAATGATTTGGTTAATGCTCTTGCCCGCGGAATGGATAAAGCAAGCGGAAAAAATAATAAAAAAATGAATGAATTTCGCGATAAATACAGAACGGTAGATGTTTTGCTTGTTGATGATATTCAGCTGATTGAGGGCAAAGTGAGAACAGAAGAAGAAATGTTTAACACATTTGAAACTCTGCATAATGCTGGAAAACAAATTGTGTTTACCTCTGACCGCGCACCTGATAAATTTGAAAACTCGCCTGACAGATTGAAAACCCGTTTCCAAATGGGTTTGCTTGCCGATATTCAAGTTCCAGATATTGAAACAAGAATGGCAATATTAACAAAACTTGCCTCGGATAACAGCGTAAATATGCCTGTTGACGTGATTGAATTTCTTGCGGGAGTTTATAATAAAAATGTTCGGGAATTAGAGGGGGCTTTTAATACAATAAGTGCTTATACATCTATAAATGAGCTTCCCGTGACGGTTGAAATTGTCAAAAAAATAATAAATTACAGTGAAAAGCGTAAAACTGTGACGGTTGAGGGAATTATTGATATAGTTGCAGGGTATTATAATATTTCGGTTGATGATATAAAAAGTACAAACAGAATGGCAAAGACGGCGAATGCCCGCCAGATTGCAATTTACCTTGCAAAAGAAATGACGGGCGAGAGCTACCCTTATATCGGCGAGTGTTTTAACCGCAAGCATACTACAATTATGTATTCGCATGAAAAAGTTAAATCAGATATGGTGCATGACAGAAATTTAAGTTTAGATATTAAAGAGTTAACGGATAAAATAAATATGTAGTTGGTTATGATATCTTATTCTATAAAATTAACAACCCCATCAAACATTGTCGCTCCTACATACATTAAAAATACAATAATTGCCAAATATATTACTGAAAATATATTGGTTATTATCATTACTATTTGTAATATTTTTTTTATTTTTATATTTTTTTGAAATTTTATTGTTAAGTTCATTAAAATAGCTACTATCATAGGTATAAAGCTATCAAACATTACTCCAAATAAATTAGGTAAACCATACTTAATAAAATTTTCATTAATTGGAAAAATAAAATATAAAA
>CANQZO010000169.1 GCA_947628355.1 Candidatus Gastranaerophilales bacterium
GGGGTAGGAGAGATTATTATCGGCGATAATCCCTCGATTGATGCTGATTTTAACGAGCTTATGGATTTTACTCAAATCAGAAAATTAGAAAATAAATACAATAATGTAAAAGTAAAAATTTTAGATTTAAGACCGCTTGTATGCGATGATTTAAAAAATTACGGAAAAAAGAACCTTATGGTTGCACAAAGCGGAGACCCGCAAGGCACAGTAGAAGTTAATCTGGGAAAAGAAAGTATGTTATACGGCATTGATTCAACCAGATTTCACGGAGTATTTAACGAAAGAGAAGAAACAATTGCATCACATACGGGTGAAACTCAGCTTTATACATTTGCCAAAAGTTTATATGACGCAGATGTTTATATTTCCGTTCCGAAACTGAAAACACATCAAAAAGTAGGTGCAACATTAAACCTTAAAGGACTTGTGGGAAGTATAAGTAAAAAAAATCAACTTGTCCATTGGCAAGACGGATATCCTGCGATAAAAGGAGATGAATATCCGTCTAAAGAGGCTTACGAGGCTTCCAAAACTGCGAAAGTAACTCATCGCGGAGCTTGGCCCGGCAATGATACTATCTGGAGAATGGTAGTTGACCTGTATCAAGCACTTCAGAAAAAAGACCGCAGATACTTTACTGTTATTGACGGTATTATTGCGGGTGAGGGTCAGGGGCCGTTTTGTCCCACCTCTAAAAATGCAAATACTTTAATAGCCGCAGAAGATTTATTGGCTGCAGATATAGCTGCCGTAAGATACATGGGGTTTAATCCTCAAAAAATAAAATATTTAGCTCATTTTTTGAATGAAGCAAAGCAAATTTCATACAATGATATTGAAGTAATTAAGAACCAAAAGACTATTGAAAACTTTTTTGACAAAATTTCCGGTAATTATAAAGATTTTTATGTCGTTCCGCAGTGGGAAGAGATAAAGATTAACAATGCTATATAAGTATCTTATAACGAGCGGAATTTCATTTCTCTTTTATGTTTTTCTCTTATTGACTTTAATGCGGTATCGCCCGTCATAATAGAGCCTTGTCCGTATTTATTTTCTATTTTATCCAATAAAAAAGCTATTTTTTGAGGTCTTTCATCATTTTGACTCTTAAATAATCCGAGCTGATTAATACTGCAATCTTCAAGCGAAAAAGCAAGCACTCCGCTTGAACGGTAAATAATACCCTCTTTATAAATTTTATTAAATAACTCTTTTACGGTTTTTATCATAGTTATTTCAGAATTTGTTTCATTTTGCAATTTTTTATCGGTATAATATACCCTAAAATCTTTTGTGCGAAGCATAACCGCAAGTGCTGATGTCTTTAAATTATGCTCGCGAAGTTTTTTGCATACGTTATGAAGATGAAGCATTAACTCTGCGTATATATATTTTTTATCCGATGAAAATTCGGGAAATGCCCTTGTTCTTTGAATTGATTTGGGCTTTTGAACTCCGTTCGTTAAAGGCATTACGCTTATTCCCGAAAGCTCATACTTTAACTCCATTCCTTTTTTGCCGAATTTTACCTTATAAAAATTATCATCTTTTAATAATATTTCATGCGCATAAAATATCCCGAAAGCTCTAAGCGAACGTGCAATATTTCTGCCTATACCCCATATTTCTTCAACGGGAATATTTTCAAGTTCATAAGGGGCTAAATGTTTTTCAATAAAATAAGTCCCTGACATTGATTTTGCTTTATGAGTAGCAAATTTAGCAAGCATTTTAGTCGGTGCAGCCCCGACTGAAACCTTTATTCCTATTTGATTTTCAATATCGGATTTTATTTTTTTTATAAGGTTATCCACGCTTAGATTAAAGACTTTATCCGCACCTGTTGCGTCTATAAATGCCTCATCTATTGAATATACCTCTACTGTATCGGAGTAATTTAAAAGTAATTGCATCATCCTTTGAGAGATATCATGATACAAAGTAAAATCCGCGCTTAAATAAATTACGCCATGAAATTGATTTTTAGCCATAAAATGAGGTATTCCCATAGGGACGCCGAGCTTTTTTGCCTCGTTTGAACGCGCTATTACACACCCGTCATTGTTGCTTAAAACGCAAACAGGTTTACCTGTAAGGCTCGGATTCATAAGCACCTCGCAGCCTGCAAAAAAATTATTTCCGTCTACGTGTATAATTAATTTTTCTTTCATAACCACACCTTAAAAGAAATAACGGCGGGCATTCAGGGAGGAATTACTTACCCGCCTTTTTGAAGAATAAAAGTTATTTGAATAATTTATAATTTTCTTACTATCCCTTGCGCCTTGCCAAAAATAACAAGTTGTTCTTTGGGATACAAATTGGGGTAATTATTGTTAGCAGGCTCAAGCCAAACCTTTCCGTCTTTATTTCTGTATGTTTTAAGAGTATAGCCTCCGTCAATAAATGCGACGACAATATCTCCGTTTCTTGCCGTATTAGTTTTTTGAACAACCACTTTATCGCCGTCAAAAATACCTAAATCAATCATAGAGTCACCCGATACAGTAAATAAAAAAGTAGAGGGGCTGTTTATATTAAAACTTTCATCAAGGGAAACTCTTTTTTCAATATAGTCATCCGCCACGGAAGCAAACCCCGCTTTAACAGAAGATGAAAATAACACAGCTCCGAATAAATCTTTATTAATATAAAATCTGTTATTTTTTTCATAAATAAGATTTTCTTCTTTCAATTTATTAAAATACTGCCAAACAGAATTTTTATGTTTAAAGCCAAACTCTTTAGCAATAATTTCAAAACTAGGCAATATTTCCTGCCCGTATAATTCTTTCAATTTTTCAAAAAATGTTTTTTGTTTTTCCGTAAGCATATTTATATTATAGACATTTGTCTATAAAAAGTCAAGGGATAGAAAATGTTAAGTTTTATTAAAATAAATTTTTACGTACTCTCATAAGCGTTTTGGATATGTCACGGGGGGGGGGAATTCAAGCCTTGTCAATTTTTCATGTTTCCCATACTTTGTAAAAACATCTAAAAAGGTAAAAGTAAGAAAAGGAGATTTATATGAATACAACTATTTTAAATGGAACTTACGGCTACACAAAAAATCAAAACCAATATAAAAAATCAAATATTGGTAAAACTATTGGTACAATTACAGGGATTGGTGTTTTTACACCCGTTGCAAACTACACTATGAAAGATATACTTAAAGAAACACCTTTAGGATTCAAACTTCCGTTAATTGGGTTATCGGTAGCTGCTTATACGGGACTCTTTAGATTATTAGGCGAAGGTGTTGATGCAATTATTAATAAAATAAGAGCAAATAAAGCTGATAAAGAAGCACAAAAAGCACTTCAAACACAAATATAATTTTATACAATCAAACAAAAAGTCCTAAGATAATCTTAGGACTTTTTTATATTCTCGCAATAGTGTATAATAAATAAAAAAGGAGTTTATTATGGCGAAAGATTGCAGTTTTGATATCGTTTCCGAGTTCGATAAACAAGAACTGGTTAATGCAATAGACCAAGTTAAAAGAGAAATCGGTTCAAGATTTGACTTAAAAGGCTCTAATTCCGATGTAATTCTTGACGCAGATAAAACGATTACTATTACAACAAATGACGAAATGAAATTAAAAAATATCCTTGATATTCTGCAATCAAAGATGATTAAGCGTTCTTTAAGCATAAAAATTCTTGACCCGCAGCCTATTGAAAATGCTCTTGGCGGGAATGTAAGACAAATTTTTAATTTAAAAAAAGGGTTAACACAAGAGCTTGCGAAAAAAATCGTTGCCGATATTAAAAATACAAAACTTAAAGTTCAAGCCTCAATTCAAGGCGAACAGGTCAGAGTTTCGGGTAAGGATAAAGATGACCTGCAGGCAGTTATAAAAACATTAAGAGCAAATGAAGAAAATTACAACATACCGCTTCAGTTTCAAAATTACAGATAGGAAAGAAATGATAAAAAAAGCATTTATATTTTTATGTGCATTTATTTTTGTTTCATCAGTATTATTATACGGTGAAGCAGCAAATGCTAAGTATAAAAAAAATCTGCAAATTGGTGTAGATGAAAACGGGCAGACGGTAAAAGAATCAATTACAATCTTTGATGAACCAAAAAAAACAGAGCCGGCACCAAGTGAGCAGGTTAATAATGATTATATATATGTAAACCCATACTACAACGGAAATTATCCGAACTATTATATTCCTACTTATTATCCTAACTATTATAACGGTTATGGAGGTCACTCTTACTATGGCGCAGCACCCATGGTATATACATATTCATTAACAGGTATTAAATA
>CANQZO010000170.1 GCA_947628355.1 Candidatus Gastranaerophilales bacterium
CAAATTGAATATCTTGAATTTGATTTAAGAATGGATGTAAGAGAAGCATATACAAATCTATTGGCAAAAAAATCCGTATTAACTACAATGAAAGCGCAGGAAGAACTATTAAAAAAAATGCTTGAACAGGCAAAAGAAAAGCATACTCAAGGCAGGGTTGACGAAATAGATGTACTTCAATCTCAATTATTGTTAAATCAAATTATTACAGAGGTAAGTTCTGCCGATTATGATGTAAAAACAGCTCTTTATGAACTCAATAAAGTAATAAACAGCCCTGATACATTTTATGATACTGTGGATGAAAGTTTTACAAAAGATTATAAACCTCTTTTAATTCCGCGTCCTGAGGCGATGTTGCCGGAATTTGACGAAATTTCCGAAGATGCCGTTAATAACAGATTTGATATAAAAATTGCACTGCAGGAAATTGATGTCGCAAGAAATGAGCTTATTACGGAAAAGCGAAAACGCATTCCCGACTTACAAATCCAAGGCGGATACAGCTATCAAAATTCATCTCAATCAGAGAGCGGAAATTTTAAAAGCGGAGCTTATGCCGGTGCCAGTCTTGTTAATATTCCCGTCTTATATACAAATGCTCCGGAGATAAAGAATGCTCAAATAAAACTGGAACAAGCACAGCTTTATTATGCTTCAGTTAGGAATAAAGCATTAAATGATTTAAGAAAAGCCTATGAAAAATTTCTTACAACACAAGCCAGATTAAAAAATTACAACGAAAATCTGCTTTCAAATTCTGCGGAATTAATTAAAATATCAAGGCTAAGATATAAAAACGGAGAAATTGATTTAACAACTCTTATTACAATGGAAGAATCTTACAGAATGATTAGCGTTGCACATACTTATACCCTTGCTGATTATTATAATGCATGGAATGAATTTATAAGACAGGTTAATAACGAAAACTTCACGGTAGATGAGATGAGTGAAAGTCTTTAATTATCTAGTATAAACTCGGGAAAGTCTTACTTTTAATCGGCAGATAAGTTCATAGTTAATAGTATCCAGTATATTTGCCCATTCGTTAATACTTATTTCTTCACCGCCGTCTTTACCGAGCAGAGTAATTATATCGCCTTCTTCTGCTTCAATGCCGGTAATATCAAACATCATCTGATCCATTGTAATATTACCGATTTGATGAACTTTTTTACCGTTTAAAATCCCGTATATTTTATTTGATAATTTCCTGTCGACGCCGTCAGCGTACCCGATAGGGATTGTTGCTATTTTTGTATCGCCTTTTGAAATAAATTTATGAGAATAACTGACCCCCTCGCCGTCTTTTGCCGTATGGATATTTGTTATTCTTCCCTTTAAACTCATTGCCGGGTATAGTTTTGGCGTTGATTTGCAAAAATCGGGTAAATCGGGAATTAATCCGTAAAGGGCAAGCCCCAATCTTACCATATTATATTTATTTTCATTGTAGCCGGCTATTACGGCTGCCGTATTAAAACAGTGAAGTATTAATCCTTTTGTATCTGTTGAAGAAATTATATTATCCCATATTTCAAGCTGTCTTTTTGTTTTTTCTTCATCTTCTGCGCAGGCAAAGTGGGTAAATATTCCCTGCAGTTCAACGGCAGGGCAGTCCTTAACTTTTTTTATAAACTCAAGTGCATTTTCTTTTCGCACTCCTATTCTGTTCATGCCCGTATCAAGTTTAATATGAGCCTTTGTTTTAAGCCCTGTTTTTTTATAAGTTAATTGAGCCGCGTCTATATGCTCATCTAAAAACATTGAAAGCGAAATATTATTTTTTGCGGCATAATCAAAAGCCCAAACAGGCGCAGCGCCAAGCACTAAAATAGGACAATCAAATTTGTTATTGCGAAGCTCCATACCCTCATCAATAGAAGCGACCCCGAGCCAATCGACTCCCGAAGCAAGCAGAGTCGGTGCTATCATAGAGCTTCCGTGTCCGTATGCGTCTGCTTTAACTACGGCAAGGACTTTACTCTCAGGCTTTACCGTTTTTTTAAGCTCAAGAATGTTTTTTTCTATAGCGTCGAGATTTATTTCAACCCACGCGTCGCGTTTTGTATTAATACTTGATACTCTTTGAAACTTCATATTTATATTTTAGTTTAAAAATATTTATTTTGTTATAATTATATAATGAATAATAAAGTTGCAATTATTATAATACTTATAATAAGTTTTATCGGATTTTTAATATTTTCAAATAATATTTACTCTCCTTATTCCGATATTGGCAGAGAATTATATATTCCTTGGCAGATTGCACAGGGGAAAGTATTATATAAAGATATTTTTTGTATTTATCCGCCTATGTGTTACTTAATTAACGGATTTATATTAAAAATTTTCGGAGCAAAATTATTGGTTTTTACAATAATAGGTTTTATAACGTCATTATTGTCGTTAATTGCTTGTTATTTAATAAGCGGAAAATATACGGATAAAAAAACGGCTCTAATTTTAACCTGCGCGTTAATCCCGGTTTGCGTTTATTCTCCATCCATTTCAAATTGGATAACGCCGTACTCATATTCAATAATATACGCACTATGCGCATTTTTATGGAGTTTTTATTATCTTATTAAATATCTTAACACCTCAAAAGATAAATACATTGTACTTTGTTTTTTATTATACGGTTTATCCGCAATGTGCAAATACGAATTTTCGGCATTTATAATAGTCATTTTATTATGCGCTTTAAAAAACAAAACTTCTTTAAAACACATATTATATATTTTTATATTTCCTGTTCTTTGCTTTTTAATTTTACTATTACAAAAATGCACCATTGCGGATTTATATAAGAGTGCAAAATTAATTATAAACCTTGCACAATCGCATAGCGTAAATTACTTTTATAATTATGTCGGTTTTATTCCTTCATTGGAGTCAATTAAAAATGCCTGTTTATCAATTATTTATCCGTCAGTTTTTTCAATTTTTCACTCTCTCGGATATTTTATATTATTAATATTTATATATAGTATAAAAGAATATAAAAGAGATTTTTTGTTTTTTATATTATGCTTAACCGCTTTTTTGTCCGGATTAAAAGTTATCGGCAATATCTCGCTTGAAATATACGGAACTTACTTTCTGCCTTTAATGCTGATTTGTTTAATAACATTTATATACAAAAAATTATTAAAAGAAAAATCGCTAATCGTAATTATTATATGTTCAGCTTTATTTATTTCTTATGCTTGTTATGACATTAATCAAAATAAATTAACCTCTCTTAGCTCAGAAAACGGAACAATAAAAATCCCCGAAATATTTTATGAAGTAACAAATAAAACTTTAAATTATATAAATACAGCAACAAAAAAGGATGATACAATTCTTGTAATCCCTGAAAGCGCAATACTGAATTTTTTAACACAAAGGCAATCAAATAATAAACTTTATTATCTGATTCCTCCAAATAACGAGTTATTAACGGATAAATTTATAATAAACGAATTAAAAACAAACCCGCCCGATGTAATATTAATATCAAACCTAAGATACAACTGGTATAATCAAGGTTCATTTTCAAAAACCTGGGGAAACAATATATATAAATATATTGATGAAACGTATAAACTTGAAAAAATCTTTGGGAGCAGTATTCAATTTTATGTATACAAGCGTGTTATAATGTAAAAAAGAAACGGGAATATTATGAATAAAGAAGAAAAACTTAAAATAATAGAGGATATGCAGGCTGTAGTAGAACAAATGAGGCTGGATGATTTAGAAGAAGACCCCTCGCTTGCAGATGAAGTATTTGAATGTTCTTGCTGCGGAAAGACAAAGCAGCTTGCAGGTTCAATACAATACGGAAAATACAGGCTGTGCAACGACTGTGTACTGCTTGCCGAAACAGGTTTTGCCATAGGTAAATTTAAAAATGCGGATGAACTTATAAAAGCAATGGAAGATACACGGCTTGAAGAAATGTGCGAATTTATAAAGCAGGAAGAAAAAAGAGAAAATAACTAAATGCACAGATTAACTTACTTAAATCAACATTTAAAAAAAGGGAAACTGATAAGGTGGCCGTCGCAGTGTTTTCCTCTGCCCGTATATATTGCACCATGCAGCTGGTATTCATTAAACGATAATGATAAATATTTTTATGCAAATATGATAATTGAAGCGTTAAATACCTGGGAGAGTGTTTCAGCAGGGAAAGTATCTTTTTTCCTTGTAAACACGTTAAATGAATCACAAGTAAATGTAGAATGTCGCAGAGTTGACCGAAAATCACTTGGTAATTG
>CANQZO010000171.1 GCA_947628355.1 Candidatus Gastranaerophilales bacterium
CCCTGTTGCAAGAGAAAAAATGCACTATGCCGCAACTATCGCAGGTATGGCTTTTGCTAACTCTTTCTTGGGTGTTTGTCACTCAATGGCTCATAAACTCGGTGCTATGTACCATGTTCCGCACGGTGTAGCTAACGCTTTATTAATCAGACAGGTTATTAAGTATAACGCTTCCGATGCACCTAAAAAACAAGCTACATTCCCGCAGTATAAGTTCCCTTGTGCTAAAACCAGATATGGTCAAGTTGCCGATGAACTTGGTTTGGGCGGTAAAAATGACGACGAAAAGGTTGAACTCCTTATTAAAGCCGTTGATAAATTAATGAAGAAAATCAATCTTCCAAATTCTATTAAAGATTTTGGTGTTGATGAAAAGACATTTATGGCTAACTTGGATGAACTTGTTGAACTTGCTTTTGATGACCAATGCACAGGTGCTAACCCTGTTTATCCTTTAATGTCTGACATTAAGAAAATTTACCTTGACGCTTATAAGGGTATTGTTTAAATCGATAATCATTGAGAGGAACTAAAAAGTTCCTCTCATTTTTTGAGGAATATTTGTGAAAAAATTAATTTCAGATAAAGTTATCAACAGACTGACCTTGTATCACAGTATTTTAACCGACTATATTGAAAAAAATATTGAATATATTTCAAGCCCTCAAATTGCAGAATTATTGCATATTGATAATACACAGGTAAGAAAAGATATTGCTCTTTTAAATTACAAGGGTAAATGCAAGGTCGGCTATAAGGCAGTTGAGTTAAAAAAACTTATTGAAAAAACTCTAAAATTTAAAAATGTAAAAACCGCTTATATTGTCGGAGCGGGTAATCTTGGTATGGCGCTTGCAAAATATGATAATTTTGAAGCATACGGATTTAATATTTCTGCATTGTTTGATAACAGTTATTTAAAAATCGGTACTATAATTAACGGTAAAAAAGTTTACGATATTGATAAACTTGCTGAAATGGCAGAAAGACAAAATGTTAAAATCGTAATTTTGACGGTTCCAAGGCAATATGCTCAAGAAGTTACAGATTTTATTGTTAAAGCGGGAATAATGTATATTTGGAATTTCACTCCTTGTGTTTTAAATGTTCCGGATAAAGTTCAAGTTTGGAATGAAAATTTAATAGGAAATTTTTTACAGTTTACGGTAAACCATAATATTAATAATTAAAAAAAATTAACAGAAAAGTAAATTTTTTAGTAAGAAATTTTTTATTAAATATATGGTATATAATTTTTCTGCAAATAGAAATATAGGAAAAACTGATGGTGTAGTGCTTGCAAAAATGAAAGAAGGCATTGCAAGACACCATGGAATTCAAGCTGTTAGAGATATGGAAGCAAAATCATCCGACAGTTTTAAAAAAGTTGTAAAAAACCCGGATGATGACGGAAAAATAAGTTTTAAAGAAAAAATGATAAATTTCGGCAAGGGTATTATAAAGCCGATAAAAACGATGTTTTCATCACCTAAAAATGTCGCGATAACTGCAGTATCAGCATTAGCAGCAGCGGGAATAATTGCTGCTACGGGCGGGGCCGCTGCTCCTGTAATGGTTGCAGCAGGTTTATTAGGTGGTGTTTTCCAAATTGGAAAAGGTATTTATAGACAGATAAAAGCAAAAACCGACGATGAAGCCAGAAACGCATGGCAAGATATGGGATCGGGGACATTCGCTGTTGGAGTTTCCGCTCTTGGAGCTAAGGGTGCACTCAAAGCTGCAAAGGTTTCTAACGTAAAAGATATGTCATTTGGCAGTGCTATATTAAAATGTATAAAAGATTTACCATCTAATATTGTTAACAGTTTTAAAACGGCTTCATTAAAAATATCATCAATATTCGGGAAGACACAACCACCTGTTGTACCTGACATTAAAGCGTTACCGCCACATGTTGAAAATTCTGAAATGAAATTGTTACCGGCTCCGGAAAATGCTGCAAAAACTCCTAAAATAAAATCTTTAATAGATTCTTTTATTAAAAGTAAAGAGAATTCAAAACCAAGTTATGTACCTGATTCTGTTAAAAATACAATTAATTCTAAATATAAAATCAATCCCGAGGTTGTAGAACAAACTGCTTCTGCTGAAATTAAAGCATTGCCGCCTCATATTGATACTCAACCGGTTGTTCCTAAAACAACATCTAATAACCGAATATTACCATTAACACGCGATGTAATACATTTGCCGGAGAATATTGAATCTTTTAGATATAAGCCTGTTAAGCAAGAAACACCTTACGGTTTTGATATAATAAAATCATTTATGAAACAAAAATTTTCAAATCATAAAGTTGGACAGTCTAAACAGCTTGCACTTCCGCCGGCACAAGAAAGTATTACTCCAAAAATTACTACGTTTCAAAAAATTATAAATTTCTTTAATAAATACGGGCTTTTTCTAAAAGATTAAAAAAGAGAACTTTTAAGTTCTCTTTTTATATATTAAACACGTCTTTTGCGAGCTGCTTCTGATTTACGTTTTTTCTTTATGCTTGGTTTTTCATAGCGTTCGCGTCGTTTGATTTCAGAAAGTATACCAGCTTTTTGTATTTTCTTTTTAAATCTTTTTAAAGCGCTTTCAATACTTTCGTTGTCACCAACTCTAACTTCCGGCATTTATTTTTCACCACCTTTATTGTTTAAGTAATATTTGATTAGATTTTAACAAGAAAAAATTATGATTTCAAGTGCATAAAAAAACTGCTTGGTTTCAACCAAGCAGTTTTTTTTATCTCGCCTAAAACTAGTTAGGTACTGATAAGTCTTGAGTTAATTTTAACCAAACATAGTCGCCGTCGTTAGCTTTATATGTTCTACCGGGAGTTGTTAAACCGGTTACAAGACCTAAAGCACCGCCAACGGGGGTACCGATTGCAACACCTTCACCATAATGACGATGTCCGTGATGTTTAGCAGAACCTGCACCAACACCAATGCCTGCACCTAATGCAGCGCCGCCCAATGTGTATCCTATCGGTTTTACCCATCTGTTTTCTGTTAATACACCGTTATGATTTAATACTTCTGCACAAAATGGTGTTGTTACACCTGTAGGAAGTGTCATTGATTCAAATTCTACGGTAACTTTATCATTTTTATTCCACCATTTTTTAGGTTCAATTGATGTAATTGTTGATTTCATTGTTGTTCCTGCAGGAATTACCAATGTACCTTCTTCTGTGTATACATCATATTTTGCAGTAAATGTTACTGTATCACCAACTGCAGCATCTTTAGATGTGAAGTATGTATAGAAGTAACCTTTAATAATATTGTCAGCTAAAACAATTTTTCTTAAGTTAGTAACTTGAACTTCATTTACTTCAGCTTTTTTTGTTACATTTAAGTGTTCTGTAGAAAGTAATGATTCTTGGCTCTTATATTGATCTTTTACAGAATCAAGCTGTTGTTTCAGTTTGTATAATAAAACTGCAGCTTCAGCTCTGTTTAAGTTTTTGTTTGGTAATAATTCATTTGCATCCGGATAAGCAACATAAACACCTAAATCAATTGTTTTAGCGAATTGACGTGCACCCCAAGATGGGATTTTATTTTTATCGGTAAATGCATTTAATGATTTTAAGCTGCCTTTAAAATCTTTTGTAATATGGCTGATAACAGAAGCAGCTTCTGTTTTAGTCATAATTCTGTCAGGTTTAAATGTTCCGTCATTATATCCGTATATTAAACCTAATTTTGATGATAACAAGATATCAGAATAATCTGTTCTTGCAGAATCAACATCAGAGAAAGGATTTGAATCTCCTGATAAACCTTTTCTGTGTCCTAATGTTCTTAACAATGCAGAGTTGAAGTCTGATCTTGAAACATCTGATTCGGGTAAAAATGCTTCACCTTGAAGCGGTAATATACCGTCATTTACAACAGCTGTAATTTCTGTGTTTGCCCAATAATCTGCAGGTACGTCACTATAAACGTCAGCGTTTGCATTTAATGTGCTCATCATGAAAAATACAGCGAACATAGCTAGAATCTTTTTCATTTTTTTCTCCATTTTTAAATGTAAAACTAAACTAATCGAGTTCATTATATAATAATTATTTTTTTATTGCAATATTAATTATTATTGTATACAAAATTCATGTTTATATTATAATTGTTATATTCGGACTTGTAGCTCAGCTGGTAGAGCAGTTGACTCTTAATCAATTGGTCGGGGGTTCGAATCCCCCCAAGTTCAATTTCTATTATTCCATG
>CANQZO010000172.1 GCA_947628355.1 Candidatus Gastranaerophilales bacterium
TGTTAATTTGCGATATGGGAGCGGGGAAAATATCAATCGAAATGGGAGCAAAAGGAGTAAATAAAGCGATTGTAACTGCCTGTGCGACGGCAGCACATTGTATTGGTGATGCATTCAGAGCGATACAATATGATGAAGCCGATGCAATAATAGCAGGCGGCAGTGAGGCTGCTATTTGTACTATAGGTTTAGGTGCATTTACGGCAGCAAAAACACTCTCAAAACGAAATGACGAGCCGACAAAAGCGTCAAGACCTTACGATAAAGACCGTGACGGTTTTGTTATGGCAGAGGGTGCAGGGGTATTGATTTTAGAAGAACTTGAACATGCAAAAAAGCGCGGAGCTAAAATACTTGCAGAAATAATAGGGTTTGGACAGACAGGCGATGCATTTGATGTTGTTGCACCGAGTCCTGACGGTTCAAGTGCTGCAAAAGCTATGGAATTTGCTCTTAAAGACGCGGGAATAAAACCGGAAGATGTTGAATACATCAATACTCACGGAACAAGCACACATCTTGGCGATATTGCAGAGACAAAAGCAATAGAACGAATATTTGGCGACAGAAAGAAAAATCCAAAGTTAAGAGTAAGCTCCACAAAATCAGAAACAGGACACATGCTCGGAGCTTCGGGTGCTGCAGAATCTGTTATCTGTATTCACGCAATAAATGATGGCATAGTACCGCCGACTATTAATCTTGATAACCTTGATGAAGAAGTGGCAGACTTAAATTATGTACCAAATAAAGCCGAGAAAATGCCTGTTAATATAGCATTAACAAATTCATTCGGTTTTGGCGGACATAATGCCGTTTTAATATATAAAAAATATAACTAAAAAAAGGTAATAATTCTCCAAATAACACAAATTTGTAATAAAATTTGTGTTATTTTATTAACATTTCTTAATATATATCAAATATAAGTAAATTAAATTAGAAAAAAAAACTTATTAAATATATAGGGAAATAAGGTAGGGGAAAAAGTATGACATACAATTTTACGAGTACAACAGATCATGTACTAAATAAACAAATCAATTGGAAAAATTGGAACGGATTTCCTAATAATCACCGCGTTCCGCAAGCAACTCCACAAATACGGGATAGTGAACCGGATGTATTTACACCTTCAACACCTACTGCCGTAGAAACAAAAGTTGAAAAAAACAAAGGCTTTATAAATAAAGTCAAACACTTATTTACAGGCAAGGATTATTATAAAACATCGACAGGTGTAAAAGTCAAAACTGATAAAAATACAGGCAGAGTATATGAAGCTGCCGACGGAACAGTATATATAGAAGGTGCTCAAAATGCTGAAATAAAAGGTACTAAAAAAGATGACAATATAGTAGTTTCGGAAAGCAGTATTGATACAGTTAAAGCTAAAAGAGGCAATGACAACATTGAAGTAAGAAACTCTACGGTAAAGACAGTTAAAGGCAACGGCGGCAAAGACACTATTATTATAAATAACTCATATGCCGATAATGTTAACGGAGGATGTGCCGCTGATAATATATATACGGTAAATTCTAACGTATCTTTAATAAACGGTTCGTGGGGTAAAGATACAATAGAAACTTCAGGCGGATATACAGAAGAAGTAAAATCAACATCAAGAGATACTGTTGAAATTAAGAATAACCCGTTAAATAGAAATCCTAATGCTGACTTTGCATTTTAATAAATTAAATAAAGAAAAAAGGAAGTCTTTACTTCCTTTTTTCTTGCAAAATTGTATCTATATCAGTTTTTGGAATAGTTATATCCTTAATGTTAAATAATTTATTCAATCCGTTTGATAAAATAGGATTAATAATATTAGGACAACATGGGCCCAGAAAAATATTGCAAACATTCAAATGAAGCAGATTGAATATATGCGAAATAGTATTTACACTGCAATCCGTTAAAAATACGCTCAAATGTTCAGTAACAATTTCATCATTTAATTTTTCAATAATTTTATATAATAAAGAAAAATCGAAATAGGGATTAGCGAACCAAAAGTTTTCTCTTTTATAATCATAAGCAAAAGAAATTATATACCAATTTTCAGGTGCATTTTGTACAAAATTAGTTATGTATTCGTTAGGCGAGGAAAATTTATCGGTTAAACCTATTATTACTATTTTTTTTGTTTCATTGGAATAAAATTTATTAATAATTTCATTTACTTTAAAATCTAACTCATTTACATCATAACCTACATCTAAGGTTTTAATAGTTTCATTTTCACTAAATCCGTCACTTTTCAAAGCATAATCAATAAGAGGCGAAAAATTATCATTTACAATCTTACCTATACCAAAAGCGGGATATTTTGCAGAAGTATAAATCTGCCCGCGGATTATATCAATTTTAGGTAAAGAATTTTTTGTAATATATATAGGACCGGGAAACGATGAAAAATCAAGTGAAAAATTGTTATTTGTTCTTTGATAATGCCCTGCTAAATTCGGATTTGAATTAAATTTTTCATATTCATAAGCACAAATTAAATTATGGTGAGTATAAACATTTATGCCGGTATCTTTAACGGCTGTTAAAATTTTGTCCAAATCCATTAGACCCGAACCTGAAACAAGTATCGCTTTCCCTTTTTTCATAAGAAATTGAGCTTTTGTTTTTCTTACAGGTCCGAATTTTTCAACAATTTTCTCATCCAATTTTTTTCTTATTTCATAATTCCAGTGAGAAAATTCTTTAATTTTCTCAATCCAGACTTCTTCCGTTGAATCGGAAAAATTTGAAGCATTAAAAAGTTTTAAAACTTCTTCTTTTGCTTCTGCAAAATCTACCCCGTATCGTTTTAATTCTATTAAACAATTACAGGCATTTAAGACTAAATTTATCATTATTTCATACAGATTTTTTTTATTTGCTGTTAAGTGTTCTTTTCTTTCATTTCTGTTTTTTTCATGTTCATTTAAAGCCTTTATAACAGACTCTTTATCCGATAAAACCAATTCATCTTCATTAATTATTTCGGGTTTAATATCTAATTTAATACATATATCCGAATACAATGTTTGAAGATTATTTTTATTTTCATATAAGTCTTGAACTATAACAAAAAAACTTTCACGTCTGAAATCAAGATTAACAATAAGAACCGAAACAAACTCAATAACTTTATCGGTATACTCCGTCATATCGATGTCAAAGTCTTTAAGTTTTTCAATATAATAAACAATCTGACGTAATTCCGAAACAAGCATATCCTTAATCGCAGGGAAATAAGGATCGAAGGAAAACCCCGCAGGTGAATTTGCTCCCATACACAATGAATTGTAATTATTAAAAAATTTGTTCATAACATCCTCAATCTCCAAGCATTTTATCGAGTTCACCGGCATTATTGAGTTTATCCAAAACATCAAAACCGCCGATACGTTTACCTCCGATAATTATTTGCGGAACAGTAACTCTGCCTTGAATATCATAATATTCTCCGAGTTTTTTTCTGTGTTCTTCTTCATCTTTAGTAATATCTATTTTTTTGAACGGGATATCTTTGCTTTTTAAGAGCATTTCTGCCTTTTTGCAAAAAGGGCAGTAATCAACCGTATACATTACAATTTCTTTCATATAAACCACCAAATAATATCAATACAAAGATATTATCAAAGATACACGCGTTAAAAATATCACTCTACAGGTTAAGACTGCTTACTTATTCTATTTATTATATCGTTAATAGTTTTCTTTTCATCTTCGGGCAAATCAAAATTAAGATAATCTTGAAAATACTCAACGGCACTCTCATTATCATTGCGCGCCATAAATAAAATTCCGAGTTTTTTATATGAGGGATGAAAATTTTCATTAACAGATATTGCCTTTAAATGATTTGATATTGCTTTATCAATATTATCATTAGACTCATAAGCAATTGCGGTTTGATAATACAACACTGCGTTATCAGTAATTTTTTCAAGTACGTTTTCATAATTTTCAACGGCGCTGTCATAATCTCCCAGTTCAAACTGAATGTTACCTAAATCCCAATATGCGTCAAGGTTATCACTATCTATATCCAATATTTCAAATAATTGAGTCATAGCTAAATCATATCGGCAATCCTCAAAATAAAACCTTGAAAGATAATGTTTTAACGCAATTTCTTTTGGCATTAATGTAACGGCATTTTCAAGCAAATTAATTGC
>CANQZO010000173.1 GCA_947628355.1 Candidatus Gastranaerophilales bacterium
GATACTAAAGGTATTGTTCTTGTTCAAAATAAAAAAGTGCTTCCTACATATTATCATGCAAGCTCGGGCGGGCAGACAAAAGTTTGGAATTCGGGCAGTTCATTTCTTCAATCCGTTCCGTCTTTTGACGGGGATTTAAAAAAGAACGGACACGGAGTAGGTATGAGTCAGCACGGCGCTAATAATATGGCTGCTCAAGGCTACAATGCTTATCAAATTTTGGGTTACTTTTATAAGGACTTTAAATTTGCAAAATTAAGTGATAAATGGGATATATAAATATGGACAAAAAAATATTTCTTGTAATTAATTTATCATTTTTCGGCGATGTTCTGCTTACGAACGCTTTATGCCAAAATTTAAAAATTAATTATCCAAATTCTAAAATTATATACATAGTAAACAAACCTTTTTATGATGCTGCATTCTATCAATACGGAGTCGATGAAGTATACGAATTTGATAAAAAAGATAAGCATAAAGGATTATTCGGTTTATTTAAGTTTCTAAAAACTTTTCCTAAAAAATATAAACATAAAATTGATTCGGCTTTTATAATATATGCAAATGAAAGAGGCATTCTTCTTTCATATCTGCTCGGCTGTAAAAAAAGAATATCAGGTCCGAGAAACTTAGACTTCCTTTTAACTAATGTTTATAAAAATAATATTCCCGATAGAACTTATATGCAGGATGCCAATATGGATTTGTTAATTCCATATATAAAAAGAATACCTCAGATATTACCTATCAGATACGACTGGCAAAGAGTTAATGACAATTTTGCAAACGAGATAAAAGAAAAATATAAAAATGAAGATGTAATCGGATTATGTGCAGTAAGTAAAAAAATAGAAAAAGATATTCCGATAAATACCGCGGTTAATATAGTAAAACGTCTTATAAAAGATAATAAAACCGTATTTTTCTTCGGCAACGGCGACAGAACAGCGGAATATTCAAAAAGGCTGTCTGATTTATTGACTGATGAAGAAAAAGAAAAATTTATTAATTTAACTAATAAAACATCAATCGGAGCACTATCTGTTTTATTAAAATTCTGCAAAGGAGTAATTTCAATTGATACCGGTACTATGCACTTAGCCTGTGCGGTAAGATGTCCTACCTGTGCAATATTTTATCAAACAGATATGATAAAACGCTGGGCGCCAAGGAAAGAGTTATATAATTCCGTTGTTATTACAGAAAATTATTCCGCTGATAACATTGTTGATAATTTATATAAAATTTTAATTTAAGGATTTTTTAAATTATCGGGGATATATTTTGTCCAGTCTTTTTCAAGTTTATCTATAAATTGATGAGCGTCCAATACATCATCATAACTTATAGGCATTGGGCACTCTTGAATTTCAAGCGGAGCATCTTCTTTATCTTTAACTGAAAGTGCGCCCGTTCCCAACAAAGCTAGCCCGAAGCTCTTTCCGCACTCGGGGCACACTACCTGCAAGACCAAAAGATTTTCTTCCTCTCTTTTTATAAATATGGCATTTTCATCAAAATCATGTCCGCATACGCTGCAGCACAAATTGGAAAATAATTTTTTTAATTTTAATTTATCCATTCTTACCTCGACTCATAATTGCCGAACACGACAACATTATATACACATGTTTAAAATTTTGTCATTTCGGGTACTAAATATATGTGTAGTTATTTATATAAAGGAATTGCGTTATGGATGGTCTTTATCTTTTATTATTCGGAGCTTTAATGTATTTCTTGCTTATTGCACTGCCTTCTATGTTTGAAAAACGCAGCGGCGCTCACTAAGCAATTATATAAAGGTTCAAAAAAGGACACGGCACTAATGCTGTGTCCTTTTTTATCGTGTACTTCCAACACTTTATTAGCTGTTTTAAAAGACCTTATTATCGTTAAAAAGTTCCGATTATTTTTCTTCCCACTCGGTCTTTTCTTTTGTATCTTTTAATACTATTGAAATTCTGTCCAAAAGAGTTCTTATTTTATCCGCAACCGACCAGTTTTTTTCAAGACGGGCTTTATTTCTGTATTCTATAACTTTTTCCATTAACTCATAACCCTTAAGGGATTTATCTTCATCTGATAAAAATTCCATATCACCTATTATTTTTTCAAGTCTGTTTTGAAGCTCATCAGATGTTAATTTTTCTTTTTCAATATTAAATCCCATAACTTGAGTTAATGTTAAAAGTATACCCGCATATTTTTTTGCATTTTCAATATTTTTTTCATTAACCGCTTTATTTGCTTTTGTAACAGTTTCAAAAATAACCGCCAATGCTTTTGATGTGTTTAGGTCATCATCCATTGCTTCTTTAAACTGCTTTACTTCATCGCTGTCCGATACATTTGTATCAGCATTAACCGCATATTTTACAACTTCATTCACTGCCGTTTGTATTCGTTTCCAGCCTGATTTTGCCCCGTCCAATGCTTCCGAGGAAAATTCAACGGGCATTCTGTAATGATTTGTCAATATAAACAGTCTTATTGTATTTGCGTCATAATTTGCAATCATATCATCAATAGTTACAAAGTTTTTCAATGACTTTGACATTTTTTCCTTATTTATTGTCACAAATCCGTTATGAAGCCAATAATTAACAAATTTACAACCGTTTGCACACTCTGATTGCGCTATTTCATTTTCGTGGTGAGGAAAAATTAAATCCGCACCGCCTGCGTGAATATCTATTTGCTTGCCCAAATATTTTCTTGACATTGCACTGCACTCTATATGCCACCCCGGGCGCCCTTTCCCCCAAGGTGATGGGTAGCCGAATTCTTCATCTTTTTTCCACAATGCAAAATCCAGCACATCTTCTTTTATATCTGATGTTTCTACTCTTGCGCCTGCGACTAAATCTTCTATCGGCTGTTTACTTAATCTGCCGTAGTCTTTGAATTTTCTTACTCTGAAATAAACGTCACCTTCTACTTCATAGGCATATCCGTTTTTTATTAAATCTTTTATAATGGATATCATCTCGCCTATTGTTTTTGTTGCGAACGGTTCTATATCGGGTTTTAATACATTCAGCTTTTTCATAGACTGCGTAAATATTTCATAATATCTGCCCGATATTACCTCTGCTGTTGTATTTTCTTCCCTTGCTTTTTTCAAAATTTTATCATCCACATCCGTTATATTTCGGCAGTATATAACATCGTATCCCGAAAATTTTAAATACCTGTAGAGCATATCCCAAGTTATATAGCACCTTGCATGCCCCAAATGCGGGTAATCATATACCGTAGGTCCGCAAACATACATTTTTACTTTGTTTGCTTCAATGGGTTTAAATTCTTCAAGCGTGTTTGAATACGTATTAAATAATTTCATATTTAGTCCTTTTTTTATTATCTTACTACAAATCTTAATTAAAAAAAGGACTAACAGATTATACTTTATATAAAATCATTGTATTTAAGTCTTCGGGAGAAATTGCAACAGGTATTTCTCTGCCGTTTTTATCCGTACATTTAAGATAATAATACTCTTTTCCGTCTGCCGTGATTTGAGCTATTTCGTATGAATTATTATCATTAGGATTTGCATTTTTAAATTTTGTACCGAGACTGATACCATGTTTTAATCCCTGCTTTGTATTCATATTCTCGGCAGAAAATATTATTTTATCAAATATACTGCCCGGTTCAACCGAAGTTTTTGTCGTTTTTCTGGACATTTTAGATGTTATATCAGCGTCAGCTCCCGTTAAATCGTGCAGAGTAAGCACCACTGAACCATTATCATTATATCTCAGCATTGCCTGCATTTTTTCATTATTAGAATATTCTATTTTGCCCGTATTTTTATCTTTGCGGGCTCCGCTCATTATCGGAAGCGCTGCCGTAGCACCGTCATTAAGTGCCGATAGTTTCGGATTGCTTCTTAATTGAGCTATTGCATTCATATCTTTGTAGAATTTATTTATAAAACCATATTCACTGTTATTAAGCCATTCCCACCTTATAACATTTCTGTTTTGCTGATGATAGTTTTTAGCTTTTGTTTCAAATCCCGTTGCACCTGTTCTGTCACCTGCAAAATCAGTAGGACTGCCGGGGAGTACCGTTAATATTTTATACATTGATAAATATCTGTCCATTGCGGGAACAAGTATATTCTCAAGCATTTTCGCTTCAAGACTTGCCCTGTCGGCTC
>CANQZO010000174.1 GCA_947628355.1 Candidatus Gastranaerophilales bacterium
CAAGGACTAAGACTCGAATCCCCCCCCCGTGAGTTTTGGCGATTTGAATAATTCTGAAAACATGCGTGAAAACTTGCTCATAGCTGTATTATAAATCGCAAAATTAAATTTTTCAAGTAATATAAAAATGTCCGAGAAAATTTTGCGATAAGTAACATTATAAAGCGAACATCTGAGCAATGCCAAGAATGAGCTTTGCGAGCTTGTATTCGATACTAAATTAGATTGTGCCCGATGGGAGTTGAACCCACATCTAAAGACTTCGGAGATCTTTGCTCTATCCTGTTAAGCTACGGACACATACTTATATTATATAACAAAATAAAATCTATATTTTGAGTCCTGTTGAAACAATCATATTCATATCTTGAAATACGTTCT
Organism: Candidatus Gastranaerophilales bacterium; assembly: GCA_947628355.1. Lineage (GTDB taxonomy): Bacteria > Cyanobacteriota > Vampirovibrionia > Gastranaerophilales > Gastranaerophilaceae > Avigastranaerophilus. The sequence continues at coordinate 382 of CANQZO010000174.1, forward strand.
TTTTGAGCGGCTGCGCTTTAATGCTGCTTTCAACTTTAGGTAAAGAGTTATTTGCTTTTAATGATGTATTATCAAAATTTATAAAGGTGTTAAATATGTTGCCGTCTTTTGTTTCGTTATATGACATCATTAAATCATTATATTTCTTTTTTCTTTTTATACTTTCAGGTGTTTCACCCATTTTTTCCAATTGTTTTTTATAGGAATAATTAGCAATGAGATTTTTAATAATCGGCATAACAATGCTGCTAACTACAATTGTATATCCTATTGTTGCTAAAATGGTTGCTCCGTTTATTCCTCCTATGATGTCGTCATAGGCTTTTCCGTTATAAAGTTTTTTGAAATCGTCATTAGGGTGTAAGTCTGCTTTTATAGCTATATCAGACATTTTTGGAGCGGCAAGTGTTTCTGCAGTTTGAATATCTTTTATGTTAAGAAAATCCCATAATGCTTTAGGTTTGTCTTTTAAAGTCTTTTTTATATTGTTAAGCACAGATTTTGCTGATTGCTTCATATTCTGCCAGTAAGGCGGAATATGGTCGGTATTGCATAATTCTTTTAATTGGACACCTGCTGCGGGCGCAACAATAGTTGTTAAATTTTTTCTTGTCAATTTTGTTGTTATTTCTCCGCCCTCAAGTTTTTTCTTTAACGTATGATTTATAATTGAAGGCGGTATTGTAGTTAATGCCAAATCAAGCCACAATTCCACACGTTCTTGAGAGATTAAGTAATCTTTATTTTCTCTGTTGCTTTTTTTAAGTCCTCTTATTTGAGCAAGGTGGCTTGAAAAAATTGACAGAGCATTAAAAATAAGCATTACAAAAGCTGTATCCTGGCTTTTTTCAAACATAAAATTCGCCAGTGATTGACAGTATCTGTGGCGGGCGCTTTTTCCTATATATTGCTTGTAAAAGTTATATGAGGGAGCAAGAACATTGTTTTTTATGAATTCTGCCGGATTTTGCATTACGAGCTCCCTCCGGTTTTATGCGGCTCGTCTTCTTTCATTACGGTATTTAACTTTGATAATTTGGATTTTATTTTGTCGAAAAATTGTTTTTTCTTATTCAGCCAATTTTTAATTTTTTGTAATCTGTTGTTTTTTACGTCATTTATTGATTGAAGCCAGCTTTTATTTTCTTTTACTACTCCCGAAATTAAGTCCTGTAAATCGCTTGTTAACGGTACATCGATTTTTGCATTTGAGAAAAATATCATAAATATCATTGCAAATAGAGTGCCGAGTGCTATTTTATACTGCATCAGCATTTTCTTTGCCTTTAACGGTTCTGTTTGGTAGAGTTTTCTTGCGGCTTTCGGCATAAAGTCATTATTTAATCGGTTATTATTCCCAAAACCTATAGCTTTAACGGCAAGCGCTATAAATGCAGCTCTTATGGTTACTCCCGTAAAACCGCATGCTATCGGTTTTGCCGTGGATTTTATGGCTGCATCAACCTTTTTATCTTCGTGCGCAAATTTTAAATCTATTAACGGTAATAATGCAACCGAAGCTAATGTTAACAGCAGTTTTTGTTCGGGCATACTGATGTATTCCCCTGCCATTTTTGCTGCTTTCCCTACAAATTCGGGTACATATTTCGGATTTGGAGGTAGTCCCTTAAATGTTCGGCTGCAGTTGTATTTTATTTTGTTATCGAAAGAAGAACCGATTTTCATAGTTTTATACCGTTAAACTGTTTGCTCTAAAAATCACGCATGGTTTTTGTTGTTAAATTATTACTAAATGTTAATTTTTTTTTACATCAATTAATTCTTACGCAAATTTTTGTTTCCCGCTTTTTAATAAAATTTGTAAGGAGTGCTCATGAAAATTTCACCTGTGTCAGCTTTTAATATTCCTTTAAAACAAAATGCGGACTCTAAGTCTAAAACACTTAATAATGCATCTTTCAAGGGTATTTATGTTGATTATACAACTGATATAGGCAACGCAAAAGCCGGTGTTTATCCTGCTCGTTTCCTTGCTAAAGATGCTTTGATGCTAAATGAAATTGCAAGAAAATATCCTAATCAAGATTGCTTTATTTGCAGGGGCTATGGTGGTAAACCCCGTTTAGAATATAGAGAGCGCCCAATGGATGTTCAAGTTTTTGAATCAACCAGTTTTAAACAGTATAAAACGGAAGTTAATCCTGATGATAAGGATTATCCATGCATTCCTTTAATAATTCATCCTGATTCGGACTTAAATTTTTTAATCGGAGTTCCCTCTTATATTTCTACAAATCCTTCACTTCCGTTTACGGTTCAAGCGGGGTTTGAACTCCATAAAAAACTTATTGAAAAAAAATATCAAATTTTAGAAATACTCGGTAAAAACGAAAGTGTTGACTTCGGAGGCGAAACAGTTACCGAAAAAGCACATAAGGCTATTGAAGATATTGAAATCGCGCTTACAAGGTATCTTGTTGAATCTGCCTATGCTGCATTAACGGATAGAGCTTCCGCTTCTCAGATATATTCATCTAATTACCCCAAAGTTCAAAGCAGACTGGAAGAACGCAGAAAAATTGATTTAACTACAAGTGTTGCTAAACAGCCTAATGATGATAATTCAGAGGAAAAAGATATCTGCGAAATTGTTATGCAGCGTTATCCTGATGTTGAAGAAAATAAAAAACGTATAAAAGAACTTACAAACTATATGCGTACTATGGGTATTTCGCTTGAAAACAGTATGGATTTGGCATAAAAAAGAGAGCATACCGTAAGCCGAATTCTGTTTTAAACAATCATCTGTCTTGGCTGAAAGTTACCTTACAGCTCATGCGATTTTTCAAAGACGGCGGGTCACCTTAACCTTTGTTCAATCTTGCACCCGAACGGAGTTTACCCGGCGGGTATCTCTCAATACCCCCTGTAGTCTTTTACACTACCGTTGCACCTGAACCTTAAAATATAAGGTTGTTTACTTTTCTGTGGCACTTGTCCTAAAGTCGCCTTTGGCGGATGTTATCCGTCGTTCTGCCCTTGGGTGTTCGGACTTTCCTCATATAAGCCGTGCTTATACGCGATTGTTCGTATACTCTCTTTTTTATTATACTAAAAACTTATCTTTTTTTAAATTTATCCGCCATATCTTTCGGAAGTTTTACATTTTGTATGGACATTTGAAATTTTTTTATTTCCGCCAGCTTTCTTTGTTCATCCTCAAGATTTCTTTTGGGATTTTTTATTGATTTTAATGTTTTTTCAAATTCAGATTCCGCTCCGCCCGATATAATGTGCATTATAATATCATCAATATTTCCGAAATTTGTTGAATATATTGCATTTAGACTTTCTATTGATGTGCCGTAAGGAAGTGAGTATAACCACCTTATAGAGTTTATATCACGCTCAGAGAGGTTTACTATTCCGTATTGATGAGGGGTATACATTATATCACCTGTGTTTGTTGAGTGTCCGAGCCCTAATGCGTGCCCTATTTCGTGCAGTATTGTATGATATACCTCATTCTCATCCATATACTGTCTGTGAATAATTCCGTCAGATATCCCGATTGATACTTCGGCAGAATAAAGTCTTGATTCGGCATCAAAATTAAATGTGCAATTACCAAGTGATTTTCTGTCAACTCTGCGCCATTCCACATTCATTTGTGATTCATTTAATGTATTTACAAGAAAAAATGATACTTTGCCGTCAGATACACTTTCCCATGTATTTAATGCTTCAATTATCATATTGGCATAAAAATATTTATCATTATCATTTAATGAATACCAGCTGCATGGTGCAATATATACGGGCAGA
>CANQZO010000175.1 GCA_947628355.1 Candidatus Gastranaerophilales bacterium
ATACTATAATAAATGAGTTCCCGAAATATTTTCCCGAAATTAACAATGTACTTACTGCAGGAGTTCCTATTTTTGCACGTGTGGCAGGGTTAATGCGAAGCACTCCGTTTTTACAGCGCAGTGAAATACCTGTCATTGCAAAAGTCGGGTTCACATTAATTTTTACCGTAATGCTTACAATATTTTTACATCCTAAAGCTCCTACCGCAGATGTTTCAATGCTTTATGCCATACTCGTTAATTATATGGCGGGCGCTATTTTAGGATTTATTGTAAACTGTATTGTAAAAGCAATAGAAAGCGGCGGAGATATGATTAATATGCAGCAGGGTGTATCTTCAGCTACTATTATGGACCCTACAACTTCAGCACAAATATCTATTATGGGAAGAATTTTCAGTCTGTTAGGTTTGATTATTTTCCTTGAAATCGGTGGTGCTTACTGGACTTTTAACGCATTTATCAGAAGTTTTGAAATCTTCCCGATTTATGCTTATGCAATACCTATGGATGAAATTATTAATATGGATTATCTTGTTAAAATAACTTCTAACGTATTATATATAGGACTTCAAATAGCTGCTCCCGTACTAATTGCGACATTAGGACAGGATATTATCTTAGGAATAATCTCAAAAACAGCTCCGCAGGTTAACGTGTTTCAAATGAGCTTTCTGTTTAAGCCCTGCTTAGGTGCTGCAATTTTAATCGTTGCTATGCCGATTATATTTAATGTTATTTGCGATTTCTTTTTATCATTTTCCAATATTTTTTAGTTTATTTAAAATAATCACAAATTAATTCTTTTTTACTTCCGCTGATTTTTTTTATAAGGCAGGCAAGGAAAGAGTCTGTTTTTCGTTTCAGTTCATCTTTTAATATTGCTTTTTCAATTAATAATTTATTAAAAGATTCATTAAGTGCGGTTTTTTCCTGTGTTAAATGAGGCTTAATTGTATTTAATCTCATTTTGCACATTTCTATTGAATTTCTAAGTTCTTTAACTTTTCTTTTGTCCATTTGTCTTATCCGTAAAATTCATTTCTTTCTGACATAATTATGATAATAAAATTTTTTATAAAAGAATTCCCCCAAAAAGTTTAAAATAAGCATTAAAATGTAAACTTTTATTGTATTTTTTTTGTTATAAACTAAAACTATGGAAAATTTAAACAACAAGAAAATATTAATAATAAGATTAAGCGCACTGGGAGATACTATCCATACACTGCCAATGGCAAATGCTTTAAAAAAAGAATACCCTAATTCAATACTTGACTGGGTTGTAGAAGATAAAGCGTCTAAATTTATTATTAACAATCCTTTAATAAATAATGTATACGAACTTCCAAAAAAGAAATGGAAGCAAAATAAAAATAAAGTTGAAAATCTGAAAGAATTTTTTGAGATTATAAAAAAAATCCGCAAAGAAAAGTACGATATTGTATTAGATACTCAACAACTGCTGAAAAGCGGAATAATTTTAGGATTATCAAAAGGGAAAAGAAAAATAACACTGAATGACGGGAGGGAATTTTCGGGTGTTTTTGCAAATGAAATAATTAAAACAGGAAGAAAGCAGTTTGACCTTTATTACCACGTAGTAAAAAGGAATATGGAATTTGCAAAATACTTAGGCTGTAAGGATTTAGATATTGAATTTAAACTCCCGAATTTTGAAAACGAATATTCAAAGGAAATAAAAGAAAAAGTATCCCGGCTTGATAAAACGAAGAAAACAATAGTAATAGCACCTGCAACCACATGGAGAAATAAACACTGGAATATAAAAAGCTGGGTAGAGATAATAAACACCTTTAAAGATAGCTGTAACATTATTGTAACAGCAGGCTCAAACAAAGAAAAAGAACTTGCAGAGCGGATATTGTCATTTATAACAGGCGGAAATATACTTAATTTATCAGGTCAGACAAGTCTTGCCGATTTAGTATATATTTATCAAAATTGTGATTTATTAATAAGCCCCGATTCCGGGAGCACGCATATTGCTTGGGCAACAGGAAAATGCAAAATATTTACGGTCTTTTTTGCAACAAGCTCGGCAAGAACAGCACCATTTGGAGATAATTATTACGCCTATTCATCAGATGCAAAGTGTTCGCCTTGTATGAAGAAATTTTGCAAATTAAAAGCAAATAAATACAAGTGCATTTATAACTTAAATTCCGAAAAATTAATTAATAATATAAAAAAAGTATTACAAATAAATTAAAAAGGGTATATAATACTATATACGTTATTACTAGGATTTTATTTAGTGAGTATTTTTTCCGGATTAAAAGATATACTTGGTCAGATAAACAAAATTGACGGTTCAATATACACACAGGGCAGAGATTTTGCTGATGTATATGCGAAAAATATAGCATTGGAAGAAGAAATTGCCGCAAGAACAAAAGAATTGGAGCAGGCAAATCAAACAATTTTAACCCTAAACAGCGTTTGGGATATGATGAATGCGGCTCAGCCTTTATCCAGTATGCTGGATAAGATTGTAAGTATTTTGCATGAAGATATGAATTATAATTTTGTTTCAATATTAAAACTGGAAACAGGTGAAAAAGACGGCTCTTACTTTAATATAAAATCCTCATCACAAGATAGAATATTAAATACTATTTTTGCAATATTAAATGAATCCCCCGAAACATACAAAATACCATACTTGGAAAACTCAATTGCCGCAAAAGCAATAAATGAAAGAAAAATATATTCAACACCCGATATAGAGGGTATACTTAGAATGTGCTTTCCTCAATTAACGGAGGAGCAAATAAAAGACAAAAGAAATCAAATGACATCAAAAAGCTGTACATTAATTCCCCTGCACAGAAACAAAGAGAATTTTGGCTGCGTGCTGGTAAGTTCCGAACGTGAAGGTGTAACCGATACCGAAATGAACTTTTTATCATTATTCGCGAACCAAATAGAACTTGCTATAACAGTGGCAGGATTGTTTGAAGAAGTAAAGAAACAAGCAATAACAGACCCATTAACAGGCTTATTTAACAGAAGATATTTTGAAGAAAATATAATAAAAGAAGCAGAGCGTTCACTGCGTTTAAAACAGCCGTTTTCTGTTATTTCAATGGATTTAGACTTTTTAAAGAAAATAAATGATACATACGGTCACCAATATGGTGATTTAGCCATAAAAACCATTGCAAATGTATTAAAAAAAGAAGCTCGGTCAATAGATATCCCCGCAAGAATAGGCGGAGAAGAATTTAATCTGCTTCTGCCGGGTGTAGATTCAAAAGGTGCGGGAATAGCTGCCGAAAGAATACGTAAATCCATTGAAAATCAAGTGCTTGATACTATAGGCGGGATAACGGCAAGTATCGGAGTAGCTACTTTTTTAGAACACTCTGACCGTATCGATGAACTGATTGAACTTGCAGACCAGGCAATGTATAAAGCTAAGGTAAACGGAAGAAATCAGGTTCAAATTGCTCAATTAAACCACGAAACCGATTGGCAGAAAATCGCCATTGAGACATTTATGGATATTTTGTCTAAAAAACGAATACCCGTCAGTGATAATGTAGCTCAAACAATCAAACAAAAATTAAATAAAATAGAAACAGAAGATAAACACGCAAATGACATATTATATTCAATAGTGGATATAATTTCTCAAACGTATAACAGAATGTATAAAACGGGAACAACAAAATCAAAGCTCCTGCTTGCTGTACTTTTAGCTAAACGCTTGGACTTAACAAAAGAAGAAACTGATAAATTAAAACTTGCAATATTATTATACGATATCGGAAATATAATGATACCCGAAGAAATATTAAACAAAAAAGAACCGCTGACGGAAGAAGAAAAAACAATAATAAAACAGCATCCGTTGATTGCTGCAAGGGAAATTTTAAAACCGATCACATCAATACAGGATATAATCCCGATAATAGAAAATCACCATGAAAACTGGGACGGGAAAGGCTACCCCGCAAATAAGTCGGGAATAGAAATACCTGTAACATCACAAATAGTCCTGCTTGTAGACGCATTTTACGCTATGATGCAGGATAGACCGTATAGAAACGCATACAATATAGATGAAGTTCTTAAAATTATAAAAGATGAAGCAGGTCAAAGGTGGAATGCCAAATTAGTTG
>CANQZO010000176.1 GCA_947628355.1 Candidatus Gastranaerophilales bacterium
TATAATCCAAGTCTGTGATGTTAATGTTTTCATTTAGTCTTAAAGTTGCTAGTACACCTCTTCTCGGGTTTAACATATTATCTCTTGTATCATAAACCAAACTCGGTCCTATAGAAAGATAAGTACCGCCCTGTAACTGTTTTGCACGCTCTGATATAGGAATATGATGCTGATTATATAGGGCAGCTATTTTATAAGCATCACCCTCTTTAACTTTTATATGTTCTCCGCCAATTTTTATAGCACCCGATAAATTTTTATACGTTTTAAACGGTCTTGATAAAACAATTTCGCCGCCAAATCTCTGTTCAACAGCAAGCGGAACCTGATAACTTCCGAAATCCCTGCCAAATGCCTTTATTAATAAGGAATTATCCGTTCCTTTCAATCTCGGTTCAAAGAAGCTGACTTCTGCCTGTAAGTTAGCATGGTCGATTGTTGAGCTGTCAGACATAATTACACCGGTACCTGCCATAAAGTTTATTCCGACTCTTTGTCCGTTGCCCATAAAGTTATTTTCAACAAACCCTGCCTGTCCAAACAAACCTGTTGCGGTATCTAAACCTCCGCCTAATGATATTGTACCTGTTCTTTGTTCTTCCAAAACTATTGTTACATCATACAAATTATCTTTATCCGGAGTTTTTTCTATTTTTCTGTTTACATCTCTGAATGCTTGCGTAGCAAATAATCTTGTCAAATCAGCCTTAAGTGTATTTTCGTTATACACGCTTCCCGGGGTAGAAAGTATATTTCTTTCAATTACAAAATCTTTTGTTTTTTTATTTCCCTCAAATGCAATAGAATTAATTATACCTTCTTCCATTTTAATATTAACGCAGCCGTCAGGATCATCTTCAACATTAGCTACTCTTGCCAAAACATACCCTTTTGAAGCATACAAATCTTCTATTTGCGTAACTGCTTCCCCCAATGTTCTTAAATTTTGAGGCTCGCCCTCTAAATGACTGAGTTTACTTAAAATTTCTCCCGTAGATACTACCGTATTTCCGTCTATTGCGAAATCGGTTATTGGGATATTTTCTTCCAAATATATTCTTAATGTCAAAGAATCCGTTTCATTCGGTATGGGTATTGCTTTCATCTTTTCTGAAAAATACCCTGTTTTATATATAGCTTTTAAATTTTGTTGAACCAAATCTTTACTGTATATATCACCTAACTGCATATTCATTACTTTTACAATATCGGAATCATTTATTAAGTGATTACCTTCAAACTCTATTTTTGTTATTTTTGAGCTGTCAGATATATCAACTGTCTGTTCATCTTCAGCATAAGAAACATTATGCACTTGAACTAACATTGCACTTATAACTATTACGCTCGCTAATAACTGTTTATATCTCAATCTCATAATTTTCCAAGATCTGTTCATTAAAAATTTTAGCATATAAAAAAAGAGGAAACAATGTTTCCTCTTTCTATTTAATATAATTATTTTAATTATTAGCTTACACCTTTGAATTTCGGTGTCGCTCTGTCTATTGCTTGACCTTCTGCATCTTCTACGGCTTCTAATTCTTTTTGTACCGCTGTTACCATTGTATCCAGTCTTTTTACCTGCATTTCTACAGTATTTTCTTTTACTGATACTTGATATATTTCTCTGTTTATATCATCTAATTCCGCTTGAAAATCTTCTTCGAGTGCTCTTATTTCAGCATTTACTTGTGCTCTGGCTTCATCTCCGCTCGCACGTGCTAATTCTTCATATTTATCTGCTAACTCTGATGATTGAGATGCCTGCATACTTGCTAACTGTTGATTTAAATTTAAGGTTTGAGTCGCTAAATTATACTGCTCATTTGATCTTTGCGTTTGTTGCAATTCTAGGGCATTTAACTGTCCGTCCAATACAACTTTTCTCTGTGCAAATAATGCGTATCCCATTTTTCCCTCGTGTATAATTCCTTATATACATGAAAACTTTTTGAAATTAATTCATGACATTTTAATGATAATTTGTTAACAAATTGTTACAATTCTAATGAAAATAATTTTTTATTATATTCCGCACATTGACTGCAGTATGGAGTTTCAAGATAATTTTTTGTTGAAAAATTATTTATGTCTCCGCCGCATTTTCCCCTGTTATCACACGATAAAAGCGGACAGGAAAAAATGCCGTTCAGCGTTAATGTTCTGCTTTTTGTACAGTCCGTATTTAAGTTATCAAAATCCGTATTCTTTGGAAATTCCCATTGTTTATCTTTTTCTATAAGAGGAATAATTTTAAAATTAATATCTGTTGTTTCAAAATTAAAAGAAGCGCATAATTCGCTAAATTTATTTTTCAGCTCTGTTTCATCCGTATTTAAGTAATTTACTATAGACAAAATAGGATTAAAATCATATTTAGCAAGGCTTTGAATTGCGTGTATTGCTTTTCTGAATGAGCCTCTGCCGCGAAGCAAATCATTTTCTTTTTCTATATAATGATCGATACTAATCATAAAAATTATTTCGTGACCAAGATTATTTTCTTCTTCCACTTTTCTTAAAAATCTTGCTTTTTTATCATTTATATTTAAAGCATTAGTTTGAATAATAACCGATGAATATTTTAAACATAACCTCAATATTTGATTAAAATCGGGGTGCATCATAGGTTCTGCTCCCGTAAGCGTTATATATTTTAAGTCTTTTTTATCAAGATTAAGCAAAGTTTGTTTTACTTTATCTATCGGAATAAAATCTTTTACTTTTTTATCAGAAAAATTAATATAGCAGTGTTTACATCTAAGATTACAATTTTGTGCAGTCATTTCAATAAATAATGTTTCCAAGGCGCTTAAATTTACGCAAGGAGCTTTTACAATCATATTACTCATAATTTTCCTCATTTCAATCTGATTTTCAATATTTTATTTAGCACCTATTTTTTTTAGGATAAATTAGACAGTTGTATAAAATCAGAACTGTGATTAATCGCCTAAAAGGAGTATTTTATTTAAGTTTGTTCCTAATATGCCGATTAAAGTCATAGGAGGAAAAATATGGCATACATTTTTGAAAATAAAAAAGGAAGAAGAAAAATTTTATTATCAGCAGATGACATAATAAGCATTGTAAGAGAATATCAAAACATCACATCGGAAGCGCAAAATTATTCGGATACTCGATATTTGTTAAACAAAACACCAATTTTCATTCCCGAGGAGATATAATATATTAATATATATATCCAAGTAGAGAATATGGTTTATACTAATTTAGTGTAATGTTTATTCACACAGGGAGGAATAAATATGAAAAACATTATTACTATTTTACTAATATTAATCGTACCGATTTGTGCTTATTTAATAATGAGCAAAAATTCAACAGATATAATGGCAAATGCTAAAGAAAAGAATATGCCTGCAATAATGACATTTACGTCATCAATGTGCATGGACTGCCAAAAAATGAAAGCAGTAATTAAGGAAGTTGAACCAAACTATACGGGAAAAATAAATTTCATAATGGTAAATGCTTTAGACAAAGACAGAAAGGTAAAAGAAGCAATAAAGAAATATCACGTTGTACTTGTACCCACAATGATATTTCTGGATGAAAACGGAAACGAGTTAAATAAAATAGAAGGAGCAATATCAAAAGAGCAATTAATTAATGAATTAGAGGAAACAATTAATGGATAATCTGCTTCAGGCATTTTCTCAATATTCATCATGCGGAGTTATAATGCCGATTTTAATAGTAATTGCATTTTTTGCGGGGATTTTGGCCTCACTGTCGCCGTGTTCGCTCGGAATACTGCCGTTAATTATAGGTTATGTAGGAGGATATTCAAAAGAAAGCAGCAAAAAGTTATTTATACAAATGCTGTCTTTTTCTCTGGGATTATCGGCAGTATTAAGTATAATCGGGGTTATTTGTGCAATAACAGGCAGAGCATTTACTAGTTTTGCCTCGCCGATTTTAATATTATTATTTGCCTCCGTAATAGTTATAATGGGGTTAAACCTTTTAGGAGTTATTGATATACAATTTCCCGCGATAGTAAAAAAAATGCCTCAGAATAAATCGGGAAGTTTATTTATATTCCCGTTTCTTGTAGGAACATTTTTTGCGCTGGCATCAAGTCCTTGTTCATCACCTATACTTGCCAGTATTATGG
>CANQZO010000177.1 GCA_947628355.1 Candidatus Gastranaerophilales bacterium
GATTATCTGGTGGACAAGGGTTATAATGTTCTGGTTTCCGCCAATGATATGCCGCTTCATCCCTGGTTATCTCAGACTTTCCTCTACCAAACGAGCCATTTCCGTATCGGAGCACAAATGTTGCTTGCCTTTTGGACCGGTGTTTTTAACGCCGGATATTCAATTGAACTGTTCCTTCCATTAAGCGGTCTTGGCGTTCTGCTATGCGGCATGGCGGCATGGTCAATGATTTTCGGACAATATGCCGTTTCAAAATACACACGACTTACCGTTGTGATCATGATGAGTTTTAATGTGCCGATTATTTTGTGGTGCATACTATATGGTTTTCTCCCTCAAATAATCGGCAGCGCTTTTTTCCTGTCAGGCATTTCTTATTTTATGGAATGGCAGGACGACACTCAGGGCGATAGATTAAACATATGTACTGCGGCTATGGTTATAGGAAGCCTTGCCCTAAGTTATAATGAAATGCTGCCTTTCTTTGCCATTTCTGCCTTGATCATGATGATAACTGCTTTTTCGAAAAGAAGAAAACAGTCTTATGACTTTATAAAAAAAGGAATTTTATGCGGTATCCTTGCCATTGCAGTTATTCTTCCATATTTTGGTGGAATGATTCAGGCAATTTTGTCCATGTTCAATGCCAGTGTTGGATGGTACCAACAAAAGGACATTAATACATATTTGTCCTATTATTTTTCAGTTGTTCCAGCAGAGTTCAGCTATCAAACAAGTAGATTCGGAGCATCCATGCTTTTATACCAGATAATAACAATATTAGTTTTTACAATGATTGTAGTTGGATTCTATAAGGTGGAAAAGAACATCAAATTCAACTTTTTGAAATTATCTGCAGTATTTATAGTAATGTTATTTTATTTCGTTTTTTTTACCAGAGATCCTGTGACCAATGAACACGGAAACACTTGGAGCATATTCAAATTGACGCAATATTATTTCATGGTTGCCCTGCCATTTATATGTATATTTCTCACTCAATATTTAAAGAATCATTGGAAAATCTTAACCTGCATTATGGTTGTTTTTCTTACTTTTAATGTATTTAACGCTTTGGTATATGCGGAAAAACTATCTGAGAACATGGAGGCGTATAATGGGGTTTCCGATGCCTCTTTGGAGCAATATTATGACTTGTCTGAAAAATACGGAACGTATGAAGGTCAGATCATACTAAAAAACGTTCCGCAAAAACATCGGCAGCTTATTACCTATTTCTTAAAAGATGTTGAACTGGTTTCAGACTGGTCCTCCGACGCATATTTCCTTTGTATCGGAAAAGACCCTATGGTTGATAAAACCAGCAATTTTCTTACACTTTACTATAACGATAATACAGGAAAACTTGAAGAAACAAGTTATGCCATAACCGATTTGAATGGCATATATGATTTAGAAAAGAATGAAACCATGAGTTGGCGATGGAGCCCTGCCTTTTCGGAAATGACCGTTGAAAAATTTACTGCAGATGCTTTAATGTTTCCTTTACAGATTGCAGGGGGCAACGTTTCGGACTGTAAATTAAGTATTTATGTCAATGATGTGCTGACGCAATCTATAGCCTTAATCCCTAATCAATTTACTAATGTTTCTATAGTCTTGCAGGAGGAAACTAACAAGATTCGGTTTGAATACATAGGAGAGACGATTGCTCCTACAGCGAATGATCCCAGGGAACTGGCTTTTATGATGTTATGGGATAATTATACAAGAAAGGTGCTGAAATAAAATTGTGAAAGAAAATAATGGCGATATTGTTCTAGAATTTTATTATCTTTAGCCTTTTTTCAGACAGTTGATTCTAAAGAATGAGATGAAGGGAATACCAAGCAGAAAGGAAGAATGATATGAGAAAACATTTTAAATGCGCAGGCGATTTGTTTATTATTGTATGTTTCTTTGTTGTCCTATGCCTGCCGCTGTCAATTCAATTAGGAAGATCAGTTCTAGGAAATGATTTTGTTTTGTTCAATACCCTGAAGGGAAATTTTGACACATATGAGAAAGTGGATTTCTCCATGAAATCTTATTTGGAAGGCCAGTACCAGGAAAAATTCGAATTATGGTGGAAGAACAATCTCGGCGGTAGGGAAGTAATCATACCGCTATATAATCAGTTTAGATACTCTTTATTCAATCAGGGCTTAGACACGCAGGTAATTACGGCATCAAAAAGCATTCATCGAGTAGATGATGTTTATGCCGCTCTGCAATTATCGGACAATACGGATTTTAGTTTAGACTCAAACAAGAATCAAATGAAAGCATATATTGAAAATGCGAAAAAGATTTCTGATTCATTGGAAGCATTAGGAAAACATTTAATTTTTTACGTTACTCCAAGCAAATCTAATCAGGAAAGGGATGAAATCCCCTTACGCTACCAGCTGAAGAAACATGATGGAACTGTGAATGGCCGAGATCTTTTGATAAATCTGTTACAGGAAAATAATATCGATCATATAGACTCCATGGATGCGCTTCGGAATGTGAATGAGTTCCCAATTTTTTATAAAACAGGCGTACATTGGTCATATGCCGCTGAACAAAGAATGGGCAATGTGCTTTTAGATAAGATACAGACAATTGTAGGAATTCCTCTGGGCCAAATAAAATTAAAAGAATTAAAAACACAAGAAACTCCTGTCTGGCGGGATGCGGACACTTATAACTTATTAAATTTAATATGGGGTGTTACAGACGACCAATATTATTACTATGAAACTGAAGTGGAGGAGAACAATGGGGAGCCTGTTTCTATACTAATGCAAGGAGGAAGTTTCTGTGAGGGATTTCTGAGCGATATTATAAGGGCAAATGTCTTAAATGGTGGCGATGCATATTTCCTTTCATATGGAGACAGAATTTTAAAAAATTACAATTATGGGGCATATGATGAAATCATACCTGTTGAAGGGGATTTTGAAAGAATTGATATCGACTCTCTTATTGAAAAAATAAATATTATTATTATTGAAGTAAACGAGGGTAGCGGTATCTGCAGATATAGTGACGGTTTTGTAGATTACTTAGCACACTATTTCACGGAAAAAAATTAACTACAGTGGAGGAGGTAAGCTGGCTATGGTATTTAGTTCTGCAATCTTTTTGTGGTTGTTTCTTCCAATTACGTTACTGGTATATTATTTGGTGCCCGGACGTTTAAAAAATTTATTTTTACTTTTGGCATCATTAACCTTTTATTCCTGGGGCGAACCTAAATATATATTTCTTATGATGATATCTATAGTTATAAATTACTTTTTGGGATTGATCATAGATAAATTCAATAACCAGTTAAAATGCTGCATTTTTGTAGTAGCAATACTATTCAATATAGGAATTTTAATGTTTTTTAAGTATGGGGCATTTCTGATAGAAAACGTAAATTTAGTTTTCGGAATTGAATTAAGCGTTCCTCAAATCGCACTGCCTATCGGGATAAGCTTTTATACATTTCAAGCACTTTCCTATATCATCGACTTATATCGAGGGAAAATTAAGGTTCAAAAAAGTATTCTTAATTTGGCGCTATACATTACTTTATTCCCGCAATTAATAGCAGGACCTATCGTGCGATATACCGACATAGAAAAAGAAATAGAAAATAGGGCAATAAGTATATTTGGCATAAAAGAAGGAATCTATCGATTTATTATTGGTTTATCTAAAAAAGTTTTAATTGCAGACCGCGTGGCTGTGATATCCGACGAAGCGTTTGCATTGGTTAGTCCTCCATGTGCGCTTGCCTGGATTGGGATTATTGCCTATGCGATACAGATTTATTATGACTTTTCAGGATATTCAGATATGGCAATTGGTCTTGGAAAAATGTTAGGCTTTAACTTTAATGAAAACTTTAATTATCCGTATTTTTCCAAATCAATTAAGGAATTCTGGAGAAGATGGCATATTTCATTATCTACATGGTTTCGCGATTATGTATATATTCCCTTGGGGGGGAGCAGATGCAGCTCAATAAGGGCAAGCTTTAATCTGATAATTGTTTTCTTTCTTACGGGATTTTGGCATGGTGCCAGTTGGAACTTTATTATTTGGGGCCTATATTATGCTTTTTTCCTAATTCTGGAAAGGTATTGCGGAAAAGGCGGGG
>CANQZO010000178.1 GCA_947628355.1 Candidatus Gastranaerophilales bacterium
AAACTTGTGAGGGCAGACTGGTTAAAATATCAAAATCAAATTTATTTTAATGAAATGACATTCACACCGTTTTCGGGATTTTACAGATTTGAGGATGAGAGGTGGAACAGAAAACTGGGTGATATGCTTGATTTAAGGAAGGATTAATTATGGATTTAGATAATATTGAAAACCTTAATGAAGAGCAGGTTTTAGATATGTATAATGATGTTATGGAAAAGAGCTATAAAATTGCAGATGCTCATGATGCTTGTAAGTATGGAGATGGATCGACTTGTTATAATGGTAAATAATTATTTAATAAAATATAGTGTGTAGAAGAGTGTAGGTCAGGCAATGCCTGACAAAATAACTTTGGTTACTTTCCCTACCGTCATTGCGGAGCGGATTTTATTTTCCACCGTTATTGCAAGTAATAAATTTAATAAATTAATTTTAATACATTTTATCCATATCTTTAGATTTTTTCCGCCAATCTTTAACCACTTTAACTTGCAAATCTAAATATACTTTTTTCCCTGCGGTTTCTTCAAGCTCTTTTCTTGCTTCCGTTCCGATTTTTTTAAGCATAGAAGCATTTTTGCCTATTATAATACCCTTTTGAGTTTCCTGTTCAACAACAATTTGAGCACAAATGCGGTCAATGTTTTCTTTTTCTTCATAACTGTCAATAATAACTGCAACGCTATGCGGAACTTCATCATGAGTATATAAAAGTATTTTTTCCCTTATAAGCTCACGTGCAATATTTCGCATTGTTTCATCGGTTATTTCATCATCTTCATATATTTTTTCGCCCGCAGGCAGTTTGCGTGTAATATTTTTTATTAAAGTATCAAAGTTTCTGCCTGTTTTCGCGGAAATTTTTATGCAGGAATAATTTTTTTCAAACAATGTTTTATAAGTTAAAAGATTTTCTTCGCGCTTTGTTAAATCCTTTTCTAAATCATATTTATTAGCAACAATAAGCATTTCTCCGTTATATGATTTTAAAACATTTTCAACAATCCATTTGTCGCCTCTGCCCGCCGAAGTTGAACCGTCTACCACAAATAAAACCAAATCCACATCGGGTATGGCGCTTTTTGCTTCATCAACAAGACATTCACCCAATTTATCAATCGGCTTATGTATTCCGGGGGTATCGACAAACACAATTTGAGCTTCATCGGTTGTTAAAATCCCGTTTATTCTTCTTCTTGTTGTTTGAGCTTTATTCGTTGCAATTGCAATTTTTTGTCCTATAAGCCTATTTAATATAGTAGATTTACCTACGTTAGGACGCCCGATTATTGCAACATATCCAAATTTAAAGTGTTTCATTTGTCTGCGCAGTTTCTTCCGTTTTTTCCGTTTTTTCCGCTTCAATAAACGGAGTATCTTTTCTCATAATAACTCTTGAAATTCTAATACCGTCAAGCTCTATAACTTCAAAAGAAAGATTTTTATCTTCAACCTTATCACCAATTTCAGGTTCTCTGCCAAGCAGTCCGAAAACATATCCGCCTATTGTTTGAAAATCCTCGCTCGGTATATCTAAATCATATTTTTCATTTATATCTTCTATATCCATTTGAGAAGAAACATTTAAAGTATTATCATCGATTTTTATAAGCTCCGGAACCGGTGCTTCATCAAATTCATCATATATTTCACCGACAATTTCTTCAATGATATCTTCAACGGTAACAATACCGGCAATCCCGCCATGCTCATCCACAACAGCAGCAATTTGATTTTTTGTACTGGTAAAATCATTTAAAAGATCGCTTATAAACTTATTTTCGGGGATTATAAGAATTTCTCTTGCGAGCGATTTTATATTAAATCCCTCCTGCTCATAGGTTTTATCCCTAAGTGCCTTTAGAGCGTCTTTTGCGTTTATAACACCTATTAAATTATCAACAGTATCTTCATAAATAGGAATACGAGTATGCCCCGAGTCAATAATAACATCAATCAAAGTATTAAGATTATCCTCTGCATCAATAAACTGAACTTTCGGGCGCGGAACCATTATTTCTTTTACAACAGTCTGGGCAAAAGAATAGAAATTTGAAAGCATTGATGCTTCTTTATCATCTATAACTTCAATTTTTTCACCCTCTTGAATAATTTTATCGAATTTATTTTCCCAATTTTCCTCTGCGTCGTTTGAATCTATTTCAACGGAAACATGCGAAATATTTTTAATATTTTCTCTGATTTTACGCTCTACCATTTCCGTAATATCATCAGCTTCTTTTACTTGGATATCGGGGTCAACTTCTATTTTTATATTAACAATTAAACCAGAAGTACCCATATTCATAGTTTTTAATTCTTTAACACAACTGACACAGTGCAAATTTTCGGCAATTTGTTTAATAACTTCTTCAACCTGCGGTTCTGCGGATAATCCTGTTAAGAAGTTGACGTTGTTTTTAAGCATATAACCCGCTAAGAATAAAAGCAGGGAAGCAATAATACCCGAAGCAATGCCATCTGGGATATGTGCAATATTTGCAGGCAGAAGTTTTGAAACAGAAACAGCAATAAAAGCAACTATAACACCCGTTAGAGCAACAACATCTTCATACCAAACATATTTTGTAGTGGGAGTATTAATTTTATGTACGTATTTAATTGACTTAATAAAATCTAAAACAGGGTTCTTGTGTTCAATCTGTGATTCTTCAAGCACCGCATGAACAGCACTGTTAACAGCCCAGCTTTCAAAGCAGATACTTGCAATAAGTATAACAGCAAGTACTTGATAATTGCTTAAAAGCTGTTTATTAACAAAAATCTTATCATAAGCACTGATTAAAGAAACGGCAGCACCGATAAACATCAAAATACAGGCAATAATAGTCCAAACATTAGTTTCAAGCCCATGGCCGAAAGGATGTACCCTATCAGACGGTCTTGAACCTCTTTTTAATCCGACCATAAGGCAGATACTGTTAAATGAATCCACTCCCGAGTGAACCGCTTCCGCGAACATAGCAGAACTTTTCGTAAAATACCATGAAGCAAATTTAATCAAAGTAATAAAAACATTAGCTAAAAAAGCCCGAACTACTGCTCTAAATTTAAGATTAACATTTTGTTTTTTTTCAAGATTATCCGCGGCAGGTTCTACACTTTGGTTTTCCTGTGCGGGATTTGAGTCTGATGTCATTTTTACCCTTAATTGTTATATAACGAGGTATATTATAAAATAAATAAATAAAAATGTCTATTGTGATAAATATAATGGTTTACAAGGCAAAATGAACTATTTACCATTGTTTTTTATAAACTTTTAATCTGAAATAGTCATAGGGTGCCAATATTGCCCAAGCACCGGCAAATGATGCTCCATAGGACAAATTAATAAAAATGCTGATGATATATAATAAAACACATAGAGCTAATGTATATATTATTGCTTTTAACCACATTCCCTTCAAAAGGTAGTAAAACGGACCAAAAAATCCTGCTGCTAATATAGTCCATATCCCTCCATTTTTAAAATAAATTGAACATAAAATCTCCATACTTCCAGATTGTTGATATTCTTTATTAAACTGTAAAAAAACTTTATCATCACAGCAATATTTGTTTATTATTTTAAATCTGGTTTTCCAGGACTCACTTACATTTAAATTATCTATTACAACTTCATCAATCATATAAATTTCTCCTTAAGAATAATGATACCCCCCCCGAAGAAAAATGTAAAGAAAAAGGTTTAAAAAATTTTTTTTAGTATTAAAATAATATTATCGAATAATTGAAAACCAAATAATAACTATCGGGATACTCTGCCGAGCAAAATGATTAAGTATCATTTTGTGAGAGGTAGCAGCTTGGTCCCAAGCTCATTGAAAACTAAATAACATTATCGGGATGTAGCGAGCTTGACTCTGCCGACGATGCTTTAGTCGTAGTTGAGTATAAACGAAACGTACGAATAAAGCATGCGCAGACGGCATAGAAAAATCGAACGTAAGTTCTGATTTTCGAGCCGTCCAGCTAAAAGATACGGTGTATCTTTTGAGGAGAGGTAGCACCGTAGGTGCGCTACAGTATGAAAACTAAATATTAATCGGGATGTAGCGCAGCTTGGTAGCGCACCGTGTTCGGGTCGCGGGGGTCGC
>CANQZO010000179.1 GCA_947628355.1 Candidatus Gastranaerophilales bacterium
TTAGCCCCATGCTTAAAACAGCAATATTTGATGAAAGAATATTATATGCCTCATCGAATAGCGCAAGATCCTATGTATTCAGATAAGCTGATATATACAAAGGGAGTAACGGTTTTTAAAGATGATGATGAAGTTCCTAATTTAATGCCTGAGAATGAATGGTTTAGTGTTGATGTTATAACTTGCGCCGCTCCTAATAGCAGCCATATAAAAAATAATAACGAAGATGAACTTTTTAATTTATTTACAAACAGAATAAAAGTAATTCTAAATGCGGCTATTAATAATAATACAGAGGTTATAATACTTGGCGCCTTTGGGTGCGGCGCATTTAAGAATCCGCCTCAGCTTGTAGCAGATGCTTTCAAGAAAGTTCTTGTTGATGAGCAATATAAAAATTATTTTGAAGAAGTGGTTTTTGCAATTAAAAAATCAAGTAATGATAATTTTGCTGTTTTTAAGAATGTATTTGCCAATGCCGACAGTATTCAGAGCATTGAACTTCCAAACGGTGTTGTTTTAACGGAAGCAGAAGATATTGATAATTTCTTGACCAAACAGAAAGCAAATAAATACTTTGGGAAGAAATTTTCTATACTTGGTGATTCAATAAGCACACTCGCAGGGTATAATCCAAAAGGCTACAAAGTATTCTACGATGATGAAAACTGCGTAAAATCAGATGTCAGGGAAATGAATGATACTTGGTGGGGAAAAGTTATTGAATTTTTCGGTGGTGAACTACTTGTAAACAATTCGTGGTCAGGCAGTTGTGTAACAAGACTACCTAATAGTGAAAATCTGTTTCCATCTGGGTGTTCCGATGAAAGGACAAGCGGTTTGCATATAAATGGTATAAAGCCTGATGTTGTAATTATTTATCTCGGAACAAATGATTGGGCATTAGGTGCAGAAAAATACTGTGTTGATTACATATTAACAGAAAATTTTCATTGTCAATCTTTTGATTTTGCATATTCAACGATGCTTTCAAAGATTAAAATGAATTATTCCGAAAGCGAGATTTGGTGCTGTACGCTGAATAGCACATTTATGTCATCAAATCCGTCTTTTAAATTCCCATATGAATATGGCGGAATGCATATTGAAGAATATAATAAAATTATTAAAGATACGGCAAATCAATATAATTGTAAAATACTTGATTTATATTGCTATCATATTCCGTATGATTCTATTGATGGTTCGCATCCTAACTCGGATGGTATGAAAACACTAGCAACTTTAGTATGTTCTGAAATAGAAAATAGCGATAGGTTAATCAAAGATGCTGCAGGCAAACATATTGCAAATAACAGTTTGTTTAAGTATGAACCGACGCTGTTAAAAACAGATGAAAAAATTGGCAAAAAATTCTGCATATATTGTGAATCCGAATTAAATGCTGAAGATAAATTCTGCATGAAATGCGGTAGAGAGGTTGTTGTCGAATCAAATTCTGTTGATGCAGACGATAAAGATAATGCGGTTGAAGAAAATACAACAATATGTTCAAATTGCGGCGCTAAGATAAATATCAAAGATAAGTTTTGCTTATTGTGCGGCGAAAAAGTAATTCCTGATAATAATTTTGCTGAGCAAGTAAGCGATGAAGAAGAAAATAAGGAAGAAGAATTTACAGAAATTATCGGTGACAGATACAAGCTTATTCGACAGATCGGAAAAGGTGCGTCATCAATAGTTTATCTTGCGCAAGACATAAGACTTGAAAGAATATGCGCAGTTAAGATGATTATAAAGGATACTTATGCAAATAAGATTGCAGCACAAGAATCTCTTGACGAAGCAAATAAAATGAAGCTTCTTGCACATATTTCTATTCCTCAGCTTTATGATATTTATGACAGTGATGAAAAATTATGTATTGTTATGGAATTTATTGAAGGAAAGAATTTAAGTGAAATTATAAAATCACTTAGTAAGCCGCTTGATGAATATACTGTTGTCAGTTGGTCAAAACAGCTTTGCAGAGTTTTGTTTTATTTGCACACGCTTAAGCCACCTCGTATTTTCAGAGATTTGAAGCCTGCAAATATTATTCTTCAACCAAATGGCGTTATCAAACTGATTGATTTTGGTACAATGAAAATTTATGACGAAAGTCGTGTCGGAGATACCGTTAATCTTGGCACAAAGGGTTACGCCGCACCTGAGCAATTTGGCGGAAGAGGTCAAACCGATGCAAGAACAGACATCTATGGTCTTGGAATGACTATGTATCATTTAATAACAGGCATTAGTCCCGCCCTTCCTCCGTTTGAATTTAAGCCTATAAAATATTATAGAAAAGACATTTCTAATGACTTAGAAAATATTGTTATGAAGTGTATAAAGGTTGAGCGCGAAGAACGCTATCAATCAGCAATGGATTTGTTAAATGATTTAGAAAAATTGAATTTATGATAAAAAATAGATATATTTTAATAGGTAAAAATATATAAGCTTTTTGACCTTGTGTATTTGCGTTTGAAAACTCAATTTTTTATATTTTAAGGCGGTAATGTAAAATGATATATTACATTACCGCTTGTGTCTTTATCGGTTTATTAAGATTTTTAATTTATCTTTTGCGTATAAATTTGTGTTATCCAATTTTTGCTTTATTGCTTTTGCGTGGTAGTAGGCCAGCTTTTCTGAAATTTCGCTTTGTTCTTTTTGCGATATCTTTATTTGATGAATAAGGATGTTTTTGATTCTGCTTTTTTTCATCTACCCGCACCTCGGTAAAATATACTTTCCGAGATGCTTGACCTATTCATTTTTAAATATAGAGATAAAATTTACATTCGGTAAGGCATCAAACCTATTACTTATGATGAATATACAGCTTTGTTAAGCACTTCTGTAAATGCTAAAATTTATATTTTAATAATGCGATGACTGAATATTGCGTTAACTGAAAATGAAGTAGTTTAGATAATACAAACAGATTAAAAGTAAAAGCACCTGCTAATCAGTAGCAAGTGCTTTAGTATTATAGTCCAAGTATTTTTATATAATCGCGTTTACCGTATATAATTCTGTCAATATAAACTCCATTTTCAGAAATATGATAAAAGGATAAATAATTATTTGAAACTACATATCGGTAAATTGTAACCTCACCGGTTGGAATGCAGAGTATAGAACCACTTTCTGCAAATTGCTTTAAAATATCAATTGAATCAATGATGCCATTAACAGTATTTTCGGCAGCAATTATATCTTTTAATTCATAGGCAATATAATCAAAGATTTCATCAAGGTCAGACAGCGACTTTGGCGAATAGTGAATTTTATTATCCATTTGCTTTTTTTGAGAAATGCGATCTTATATCTGCTTCGGTAAGCCATCCCTCTTCCTCTCCGGATTTTCTGCCTTTTTCGAGCTCACACATCAACTTGAGCGCAGCCTTTGTTTTTTCATATTCTTCCTGCTCGGCAATATCTACGATAGCATATTTACCGTGGCCGTTTTTGGTTAAAAATACAGGTGAACCGACAGCAACATCCTGTAAAACAGTATTATAATTTCTTAAATCAGAAATAGGTTTAATATTAGGCATAAAATCACTCCTTTCACAATAATATTATAACCTGACATTACATAATATTCAACAGTAAATTTTAAGAAATATTTTAAGAATACAATTTAATCCGGAGCCTTAAAGTATTCTTTTTCTTATGTTATATTATGTCTATAATAAAAGGTGATTATATGAAAGTTGCTGTCTATTGCCGAAAATCTTTATTTACGGGCAAGGGTGAGAGTGTTGAAAATCAGATTGAGATGTGCAGGCAATACATCAAATTTTCTATGGTTGATATAGAAGTCGCTGATGAGGATATATTCGTCTATGAGGACGAGGGATATTCCGCAAAGGACTTAAAGCGACCGCAATTTCAGCAGATGATGAAAGACCTTGATACATACAAATTTTGTTATATTGTTTGTTATCGGCTTGACAGGCTCAGCCGTAATGTGAGTGATTTTTCCGGGCTGATTGAAAAACTTAATGCCAAAGGCGTAAACCTGATTTGTATTAAAGAGCATTTTGACACTTCTTCTCCTATGGGCAAGGCTATGATGTATATAACCTC
>CANQZO010000180.1 GCA_947628355.1 Candidatus Gastranaerophilales bacterium
GGTTGCTTCTAAAACCGGATATAATCTGGAATTTGCTGACGGTAAATTTATTATCCAACCGAGCTGGTTAATGTCTTATTCTTATATTAATACAGAAGATTACACAACGTCAGGCGGAATCAGGGTTAATTCCAATCCTTTAAGTGCTATGCAATTAGAACCCGGTTTAAAATTTATAGGCAATACAAGAAACGGCTGGCAGCCTTATACGGGTTTAAGTATTGTTTGGAACTTGTTTGATAAAACAGACTTTATTGCAAGCGATGCTACCTTGCCCGAATTGAGCGTTAAACCTTTCTTTAAATACGGGTTAGGTCTTAGAAAATTATGCGGTGAAAGATTTGCAGGATACGGTCAAACCTACTTCACAAGCGGAGGCAGAAACGGAGTCGGTTTCCAATTCGGCGGAAGATGGACGATTTAATAACTTAATTAAAATAAAAAACCTGCGAAGTTGCAGGTTTTTTATTTGAAGAATTTTTTTATATTAAAAATATTTTTAATTACGTCAGCACGCATTTCGAATAATGAAAATCTAAATTTCAGTAAAGACTCGCAAACTCGCTTCGCTCAAACAGTGCTCGTCTTAATGTTTCTTCAATAAGATTTTCAATTATTATTCATTAGTGCTTTCTTAAATTAAAAATATTTTTTATGGTTTAAGTCTTGTAATACTGTTATTTCTAATCTCAAATATTTCAACATCTTTTAAATATTCGTTTTTAAAATGAAGAGTGTCAACAGATGTAATAATTGTTTGAGTTTCACTGCCTATTGCGTCAAGCAGAAAATTCTGCCTTAAATCATCAAGCTCCGCTAAAACATCATCTAAGAGCAAAATTGCATTTGTGTTGATTTTTTCTTTAATCAGTTCAAGCTCTGCCAGTTTTAAGGCTAAAACTACAGTTCTTTGCTGACCTTGAGAGGCATATTTTTTAGCGTCATTTTCATTAATATAAAAAGAAATGTCATCCCTGTGCGCACCTATAACCGATTGCGCTCTAATTATTTCTTCGGGCTTTTTTTCTTCAAGTTTTTGTTTGAAGTTTTCTAAAATGTATTCATTGTTATAAGGGAATTTTTCACTGCAATTTATATCGCCGATGACAGAAGAATTATAAGAAACGGATAAATTTTCGCTGTTTGAAATTTGTTTGTGTTTCTCAACGGCAATTTTTTGAAGCTCATATAGAAAGTTTAACCTTATAAAAATTAAATTGCTTCCGGTAATGGCAAGCTGTTCATTCCATATATCAAGCATTGAAGTATCAGCATTAATATTGCTTTTAAGTGTTTTTAAATAATTATTTTTTTGAGTTTTGATTTTATTGTACTTATTAAGCCTTTCGATGTAAGCGGGAAAAATCTGGCTTATAGCATTATCAAGCCATTTCCGTCTGTCCTCGGGGGCTCCTCTCAGTAATAATAAATCATTTACCGTAAAACAAACCGCCGAAATATTAGAAATAAATTCCGAAGATTTGTTTTTGTTAAGCCCGTTTACTTTTAGTTTTTTTCGGTTTGGCGGATTTATATTAACCTCTAAATCAACATCTATATCAAATTTTTTAATTTCAGCAGTAATATTGCAAAAATCTTCTCCCCATTTAATTAATTCCGAATCCGATTTGGCTCTGATTGAGTCAAGTGAGGACAGATAATAAACCGCCTCAAGTAAATTTGTTTTTCCCTGCGCGTTTTTGCCTATAAATAATATTTTTTTAGAGTTAAGCTCTAAATCAATCCCCGCATAATTTCTAAAATTCTTTAATTTTAAAGACTTAATAAACATAAAATTATTATAACAAATAAAAATGTTTAATTAATAATTTTGAATTTGATTTGCAAAAGCTGGAGCAATAATATCCCAAGCCTTTTCATTTGGGTGTATATTTGTTTCGGAAATTTGAAATTCCGCATTGTTAAATATATTATTACAATTTTCTAAGTCATATAAATTAATAATTTTCCAATCGGTTTCTTTCTCCAGTATTTTCAGAAACGGTTGAGTTGTGTTTGAATAATTTAAAATAAAATACTGTGTATAATTGTTGTTCCAATATTTTTTCATTAAATTAATAGATTGTTTAAAAAATAATATTGTTAAATTATTTCTTGATTTTTCAAAATAAGTATTATTACCTTTTAAAAAAGCAATATATTTGTCAATTTTCTTAATAGTATAAAAAGAGAATAAAAACGGCGGGAGTTTTTGCTGTATAAGAATGTCTGAGTTTTTCTTTCTGTTGTAATGAACGCATAATCTGTTGTCACCAAGATCAAATACATGTAAATATATTCTGTGGTCTTGCCAAGGACCATAAACATAAATTATATATTTCGGTGTGTGCGTAGAAGGGGAGGAAACAGCCATATTTTTTATTAAAGGATCGTTCTCTATTTGGTAAAGCATGTTAGCGACACTCCACCCGCCCAAAGCCATATTATATATTGGTCTTTTAATATATTTTGCAAGTTTATGCGAAAAAGTTTGATTATATTTTAAATTATCTCCATAAGCAAATGAACAACCAAAAATAATTACAGGATTTGCAGAAATATTTTTATTTTCTACAGGTCGCATAAGATTTTTTTTAAAATAATTGTAAAAAGTATCAAATGTATCAATGTGTAAAGAATAATTATATTTTCTGTTTTCTGCTTTTGCATAATATTTCACAACAGATAGAAAATTCAAGTATTCGATAAAAGTGAGTATAATTAAAATTAATAAAAAATTGATTAATATTATTTTAAAGAATCTTTTAAACATGTTAGTAAATTATATAAAATAATACCAAAAATTACAAATATTGATAAAATTAAATAATAAAACAAAAAAGGATAATTATGGAAAACATAAAAGATATAATAAATATTGGAAAGAAACTTTATAATAAAAATTTAACAATAGGAACATCCGGAAATATAAGTATTAAAACAAATAAAGGTATATTTATAACAACAACGGGAAGCTCACTGGGAAATTTAAAAGAAGATGACATTGTTTTAATTGATTTTGAGGGAAAAGAACGGGAAAATAAAAAAGCATCATCTGAAAAAATGCTTCATGTAGAGATTTATAAACAAAGAAATGATGTAAAAGCAATAATACATACACATCCCGAGTATTTAACAACCTTTGCCTGCTGTCATAAAACATTAGATGAACCGATAATGTCGGAGAATATATTGTATTTTGAAGATATACCTTTAGCCCCATACGCAATGCCCTCATCAATGCAGTTAGTTGAAAATACTGCAAAATACTTGCAAAATCGTGATGTGGTGCTAATGGCAAACCATGGGGCAATCGCAGCTGCCGAAAGTTTGGAACACGCATTTTTAAAAATGGAAACAGCCGAATACTATGCTAAAGTAACTTTAAATACAAAAATACTGGGAGGTGCAAAATATCTTTCCCAAAATGATATACAAGATTTAATGAAATTAAAGAATTCTAAATTATAATTTAGCTCCTTGATAAGAATTGCGCTGTTCTAATAGTTTATCAATTTTGTTTAAAACAACAAATTTTTTACTTAGCCACCCCGGTGCAAGCATGTTAGGTTTTAATCCGTTGCCTGCCAATCGGTGAATAGTAACGTCAGGCGGGAGCATTTCCAGAAAATCACAAGCCGTTTCAACATATTCATCTTCACTCATCATCGGAATTTTACCTTGAAAAAAGAGTTTAGCCAGTCTTGTATTATTTAATACGCATAACAGATGAATTTTAACTCCGTTAACTCCCAAATCGCCAAGGACTTTAGCAGTTTCAAGCATATCATTTTTTGTTTCATTCGGAAGCCCTAAAATAACATGAGCACAAACATTTATATTTCGTTTTTGAGTTTCTTTTAGTGCGTTAACAAAAGTTTCAAAAGAATGGCCTCTGTTAATAAACTTTAAAGATTTTTCATGAATGCTTTGAAGTCCGTATTCAAGCCAGACATAATGATTTTTATTGTAAGAGGCAATCAAATCAAGTTTTTCGCTATCAACGCAATCGGGGCGGGTGCCTATAGACATG
>CANQZO010000181.1 GCA_947628355.1 Candidatus Gastranaerophilales bacterium
AAAAACATCATGCAAAAAATTAAATACAGAAAATATAAAAGAGCAGTTTGAAGTTAATACATTTGCTCCGCTCAGAATGCTTTATAAATTTCTGCCAATGCTTCACGGCGGAAAAATTATTAATATGAGTTCAATGGCTTCGTCGGGAATTTTTCCTTATATTTCTCCTTACTGTGCTTCAAAAAGGTCTTTAGATATACTGTTTAATGCTTTTGCGCTTGAAAATAAAGACAGGATAAAAGTTATTTCGGTTAAACCTGCCGTTATAAAAACTCCAATCTGGAATAAATCCGTAAAACATGCAAGAGAGTTGTTTGAAAAACAAAATGAAACAGTAAGGGAAAAATATATTAAAGACTTGTTATTAATGGAGAAAAATGCGCTTGAAAGTAATAACAGCGGAATAGATGTTTCAAAAGTTGCTTTAAAAGTTTTGCATATAGTTGAAAAAACAAATCCGAAACCGTCATATTGCGTGGGGATTAAATCTAATTTAGCAATGATGTTGTCAGCTTTTCCCCAAGGACTCTTAAATAAACTGATTAAATTAAAACTCGGCAGAATATAATTTATACGTATTTATTACCCGACTGTCTTATACAGTCGGATAATTGTTTTTCAAATGTTATTTTAGTTTTATATTCTTATGAGAAAACTTGTTATAATAATACTAATATTACTTTCGGCAGTTGCTGTCTGGTTTGCTTATCAGAAACTTGCATACTTAAATATTTTGGTAAAATTTGATGACTTAGAGCCTTTTGAAAGAAAGATGAATGTTTATTACAAAGGTTTTAAGATAGGAAAAACAACAAAAATATTTCCCGATAAAGATTATAAAAATACTTATTTAAGATTAAAAATACATCCGCATGATATTAAACTGCCTGAAAACATAACTGCAAGAATACAAAAGAAGCAGACAGGCGGATATGTTGATATAATTTATCCCGATTCTCCGTCATTAACGAGAATAAAAAACAATGTAATAATTAAAGGAAAATTAACAAAAGATATAAACAGCGTATTAAATGAAAAGCTGGGCGAAGAAGGTATTGAAGAAATAATAACAAATGCTTCGGGGCTAATTGAAAATGCAAACACCGCAGTGCAAAGTTTAAACGGAATATTTACGGATGTAAGAGCGATATTAAATGATATAAGACCCGAAATAAACTATGCCGCAAAAAATCTTGCACTAACGACAAAAAATATAAAAGAGATGTCAACCAATCTAAATTCATCAATGGATAAAGAAACAATGGAAAATACCGTAAAAAATATAGAGCAGACGACAAAAAATATAAATGAAATAACGTATCAGATAGATAGCGTAAGTCTGCCAATGGTAAACAGTGTAATATGTGAAACAAATTCAACAATGAAAAACGTAGAAGAAATAACGGGCGGAGTAAAAAATACGTTAAAAAAACATTTGGGGCTTGGCAGAGTTATATTTGGCAGACCAATAAGTGACGAATGCGGTAATTGAGGGGAGCGGAATTTTTATGACAGTTTTAGAGAAAATTAAAGAGAGCAAGAAATTTGAGGATTTTATAAATACAAAACAAGGTGATGATATATTTGCAAAAGCAAGACTTGTAAATGAAATACTTGAAACCGAGCCATACACGGGCAATGAGGGGCTTGGCATAATTTCAACGGATAAGCTCAAGGGTGAATATGAAATAAAAGAAAAGGACGGTAATATTCATCCCGTAATAATGCTCGGTTCAAACTCATACTTAAATTTATCAACGGATGAAAGAGTTGTAACGTCGGCAAGAGAGGCGCTTAACAAGTACGGTTACGGAATGGGTGCCGTTTCAAATTATGCGGGTATAACAGAACTTCATTGTGAACTTGAAAAACGAATTGCGAATTTTTACGGAACTCAAGACTCAATTGTATTTCCGAGCGGATACGGAGCAAATATCGGTATAATTTCGGCACTCTGTTCCAATGGTGATGTAATAATCAATGACAGTGCAAATCACGCTTCAATTTTTGACGGCTGCAGATTATCGGGTGCGGATATAAAAGTATATCCGCATTCTGATATGAGAGTTTTAGAACGTATATTAAAAAAATTGCCGTCAGAAAAGACAGGCAGATTAATTATAACAGACGGAGTCTTTTCAATGGATGGAGATATTGCAAGGCTCGATATTATAACCGACTTGGCAAAAGAATATAATTGCAGGGTTATGGTTGATGATGCTCACGGGTTAGGTATTGTTGGAAAAACAGGCAGAGGCTCTGCACAATATTATAATGTTACGGATAAAATTGATTTGCACGCAGGCATGTTAAGTAAATCCCCTGGCGGTTTAGGGGGATACTGCGCTGCATCTAAAGAGGTTATTCAATATTTAAAACTGTATGCGAGGACATATTTCTTTTCAACAGCACTTCCCGCTTCAATTGCGGGCGGATTAAATAAGGCATTTGAACTGTTTGAAACAGACTCAGCAGGCAGAGCCGAGCTTTGGGAAAAAATAAATTATTTAAAAAACAAACTTATTAATGCGGGGTTTGATATTGGTCATTCTCAATCAGCAATAGTACCCGTAATGATATATGATGAGGAAAAACTGTTTCCGCTTCATTATGAACTCAGGGAAAATGGTGTTTATACAAATGTTGTGACATACCCTGCAGTAAGGCGCAAAGAGTGCAGACTAAGGCTTTGCGTAATGAGAGATTTAACATTTTCGCAAATAGACAGAGCAGTTAAAATCTTGGAAAAAATTTCTAAAAAGTACGGGATTATAAGTTAAATATTTCTTTTAATTACTTTAACTTGCTGTTAAAATAAAAGAATGGATAAAGTTTTAGTAATTTTGCCCGATAACAATAAAGGGAAATATGTTGCAAAAGGCTATTCAAATGCCTTTAAGGAATTGTCATATTTTGTTGTTGAAAAAAAAATATATGACTTAAATATAAACGAGATAAAAAAAATATCGCCTAATATAATTTTTTGTTATTGGTCAAGCTCAATGAATAAAGGTGAGTTAATTGATTTTTTACTTAATGTTTCAGAAAGTTCAAAAATAGTATATCTTGCTGAAGCAAAAGGAGAAATCCCCGAAAATCTGACAAAGAGAGAAAACTCTTATGCTTTTTATTACGAGGGAGTAAAAGCAAAGAATAAATTACTTCCGGCAGTAAATATAAAGGATTACAAGTTTAAATTTAACCGATATAAATACGGAATAACTTTTGCGGGCAATCCCTCTTATCCTTTGCGTGAAAAAATATTATCCGGCTTAATAATGAGCTACGGAAATATAAATATATTCTGCCGTTCTTTTGATTTTTATAAGAGTGCGGATGAAATAGAGGCTAAAAAACTATTAACGGGAAGATTTTTGGATTTATACCGTTCAAGCTACAGAGGATATGTAGAAAACACAAAAGAGCTGGCGGAAATTTATATATCTTCTAAAATAAATATAGACCTGCCAAATCCAAACAAATCCGAAATGAATTACAGATGTTTGGAAATAACGGCTTCGGGCGGATTTTTAATTGCTCCAGAATACAAAAATATTGAAAAGCGATTTGAACTTGGTAAGGAAATAGAGGTGTATAATAATTCTGTTGATTTAACGGATAAAATAGAATTTTATTTAAGGAATTTGAATATAGCGCAGTTAATATCGGCAAAAGGAAGAAGAAACACTGCAAGCAATTATTCATACGCGGACAGAGTAAAAAAAATAATAAAGGAAATATATGGCAAAGATATTGGTAATAGATGATGATACGGCAATAAACGAGCTTATAAAAGTAAATTTAGAACTTGCATATTATGAAGTAATAACAGCCTATGACGGCAATAAAGGTTATGCGCTTGCGAAGCAGGAGCTTCCCGATTTAATAGTCCTTGATGTTATGATGCCGGAGGTAGACGGATACACGGTTGCAAAAAGGATAAGAGAAAATGAAACGACAAAAGATATCCCGATAATAATGCTCACTGCATTAAATATGCTTCAAAATAAAGCGCAGGG
>CANQZO010000182.1 GCA_947628355.1 Candidatus Gastranaerophilales bacterium
CAAGAACTTGAAATACCTATGGTCATTACAAACGATAGCCACTATTTAAGGAAAGAAGACGCGACCTGGCATGATACTCTGCTTTGTATTCAAACCAACGCACTAAAAGAAGATGAGGATAGATTTAGATTTCCAAATAATGAATTTTACGTTAAAACTGTTGAGGAATTACGAGAATCTTTTAAATGGATGGACTCTGACTTATTTGAACAAGCTATTGAAAACACGGCGGTTATTGCTGATAAATGCCACGTAATAATTAAAATGGGCGAAAATATACTTCCCTCTTTCGAAGTACCAAAAAATCATACAATACCATCATATTTAGGATATCTGGTAAGAAAAGGACTAAATGAAAGATACGGCGAAATAACCGACGAAATTAAAGAAAGATGTAAATATGAACTTGAAATAATTAATAAAATGGGGTTTGACGCATACTTCTTAATAGTTTGGGATTTTATAAACTTCGCAAAAACGCACGGTATCCCCGTAGGCCCCGGAAGAGGCTCCGCCGCGGGTAGTTTAGTCGCCTACGCTCTAGGTATAACCGACTTAGACCCTATTAAACATCACTTATTGTTTGAAAGATTTTTAAACCCCGAACGTATATCAATGCCCGATGTCGATATTGACTTTGGCGACGGGCGTGAAAAAGTTATCGAGTACGTTACCCAAAAATACGGTAAAGATAAAGTATGCCAAATTGTTACCTTTGGTACTTTATCAGCTAAAGCTGCAATTAAAGCAGTCGCCAGAGTTATGAATTTGCCGTTTGAAATATCTAACAAAGTCAGCCAGTATGTCCCCTCTGAAATCGGTATGACAATTGAAAAAGCGCTTCAAGTTTCTCCCGATTTAAAGAAAGTTTATGATGAAGATGCTCTTATACGACGAATAATCGATGAAGCAATTAAAATAGAGGGAATTAAACAAAATACGGGCATGCACGCTGCCGGAGTTATAATATCCCACAGCCCGCTTGATGAAATAGTACCAGTTCAATACGCAAAAGAAGGAAATGTTATTACTCAGTACCCTAAAGAAGACTGCGAAAAAATCGGACTTCTTAAAATGGACTTTTTAGGGCTGAAAAACTTAACTATCATAATGCAGACTCTTGATTTAATAAAACAAAGACACGGCGTTGATATTGATATTAATAATATTCCTCTTGATGATGAAGAAACATTTAAAATGCTGATGAGCGGAAACACAGACGGTGTGTTCCAGTTAGAATCATCGGGAATGAAAAAATTAGTGCGCGACTTAAAACCGTCGGTTTTTGAAGATTTGGGCGCTTTAGTAGCTCTGTTCAGACCCGGTCCTTTAGGCTCGGGCATGGTTGATACTTTCGTAAAAAGAAAACACGGTCAGCTCGAAATTTCATACGCACATCCGCTATTGGAAAATGTATTAAAAGATACTTACGGAACCATGGTTTATCAGGAACAAATTATGCAGATATTCCAAGTTCTTGCCGATTATACCCTTGGCGGAGCAGATATGGTGCGCCGTATTTTAGCGAAAAAACATCCCGAAGAACTTGAAAAACTTGAAACTCCGTTTATTGAAAAGTGCGTCGGTAAAGGAATGAAAGAAGCTGACGCAAAAGAACTTTTTGAACAAATCGGAAGTTTCGCAAGCTACTGCTTTAACAGGTCACACTCTGCCTGTTACGCTTTTGTCGCATATCAAACAGCATATCTAAAGGCGCATTATCCGGTTGAATACCTGTGTGCAATGTTAACAAACTCTAAAGATGACCTTGAAAAAATACAGCTTTATATTGCCGAGGCTCAAAAATTAGGAATTAAAGTGCTTCCGCCCGATATTAATAAGTCAAATGCTGAATTTACACCTGACGGAAATAATATCCGTTTCGGACTTAATTCTATTAAAGGTATAGGCGATATAGTTCTTAAATCTACAGTGGAAGAAAAAGAGAAAAACGGTCCGTTTAAATCATTGGAAGATTTTATTCAACGAATTAATCCAAAAATCATCAACAGGAAAGCCATTGAAAATTATGCAAAATCGGGAGCAATGATTTGCCTTGAACCCTGCAGAAAAAAAATAATTAATAATGTGGAAAATATACTTAATGCTGCGTCAAAAGAGTTTGAAGCAAAAGAAATGGGACAGGTCAGCTTGTTTGCGGGGCTGACAGGAGCTCAAAGCGGAAACAGTTATCAAATGAACTCTTTTGAATTATACGGAAGCGATGAAGATTATTCAGAAAAAGAAATACAGGAATTTGAAAAGGAATATTTAGGATTTTATCTAACCTCACATCCTTTGGAAGCGATAAGAGATAAACTCCCGTTCCTTACCACTCATAGCATTGCTGATTTAGAAGATGCCGCAAATGATACGTTTGTTACTATTTGCGGATTAATTACAAACGTAAGGCAAATTGCAACAAAAAAAGATCCCACTAAGTTTATTAAAGCCGGTGTTATTGAAGATTTAACAGGCGAAATTGATTTTGTAGCTTTTCATAAAATACTTCAAAATTATAATTCTTTCATTGAACAGGAAAAAAAGGTTATAATATCCGGTAAATACCAAAAACGCGAAGAAGGCAGCCCTCAAATAATCATTGAAAAAATTACTCCTGTTGAAAACAGTAATATAGTGACTATATCACTAAATAACAACATGACTTTTGAAACACTTGTTGCCATTAAAGATGTCCTTGCTAATTTTAAGGGTACTGACCCTGTTATTTTTAAGACTTCAGAAAACGGAACGGAAACTAAAATACTTGCATCTCCAAGTTTGTGGCTGTCTGCTTCAAATGATATGACTCAAACACTTGAAAAGAACTTTTCCGATAAATTAAGTGTCTGTATCAATTCATTAGAATAAATATTTTTTAAATATTTTGATTGCTTGCTCCATTGTTAGCGTTATTTTGTGATGCTTCCGAAAATATCTTGAAATCTATATTTTTAGCAAGTAATGAGTATTTGGGATACAAAAGCTCCGGATTTTTTCTTGCCTCATCAATTTTATCCGACAAAGAAACAAAGATTGTCGCAAGTTTCGGATCAAATTGAGTACCGGTACATCTTTTTATCTCTGATATTGCTGTTTCATGAGATAATGCAGTTCTGTATGGGCGTGTTGATGTCATTGCATCATAAGTATCTGCAATGGCAATTATTCTGCCTGCCAACGGGATTTCTTCCCCTTTTAATCCGTCAGGATATCCGGTCCCGTCCCACTTTTCATGGTGAGATTTTACCCACTCTGATATTACTTCTAATTTCTTAATGTTTATAACAATTTTTTCACCGCGAACAGGATGTGATTTCATAACTAAGAACTCATCATCCGTTAATCGCCCGTTTTTACACAATATACTTTTGGGCATTGCAATTTTACCTATATCATGAAGCAAACCGGCAATTTCTATATCCTCCAGATAAGAATCATCAAGATTTAATTCTTTTGCAAGTATCATTGAATATAATGTCACTCTCAGCGAATGCCCGTTAGTATAAGAATCTTTTGTATCAAGTGCATTTGAAATAGCCCTTATTGTTTTATAAAACAGTTCTCGCAGTTCATTGTAAAAGACTTTGTTGTTACTTGCCATTGAATACTTTTCAATCCCGTTTTCTACTGCAATCTTTAACTCCTCGGGTTCAAACGGTTTTAATATGTACTGGAACAACTCGCAATCATTAATTGCGGCTACCAAAATATCAGTATCCACATGCCCCGTTAAAAGTATCTTAACTATTTGAGGATTAGTTTCTTTTACTTGTTTTAAAAACTCAGTACCTTCCATTACGGGCATTTTTTGGTCGCTTACAATTAATGAAATTTCATCACCGTGCTGTTTCACGACATCTAATGCCTCAAGTCCGTTATGAGCCATTAAAATATTATACTTGCCCCTAAAAGTGCGCCTTAATAGCTGCAAGTTATTTTCTTCGTCGTC
>CANQZO010000183.1 GCA_947628355.1 Candidatus Gastranaerophilales bacterium
CACTGCTTCCGAGACGTCATCCCGACGGCACTAAAAAAGGTCGTATAATGGCACAGGAAATTCTTATAAAAAATAACGCAGTATCTAATATGATACGTGAGGGGAAATCGGCACAAATATATTCCGCAATACAAACAGGCGGCGGAATGGGTATGCAGACACTTGAAGCTGCGCTTGCCGAGCTTTATAAAAAAGGGCTTATCACAGCGGAAGATGCTTTTGCTAAATCACAAAGACCTGATGAACTCAAAAGGTTAGCAGGTATAGCTGACAGTGCTGCGCAAGATATTGAAAAAGAAAAAAGTTACGTTTTTAAAAATCAAAAATAAAAAGATTAATTAATAACATAAAATATAAATGTAACGATTAAATCCGTCATAAGCAGAAAAACGGTTGCTTTTATGGCTGCTTGAGTTGTTGAAATGCCGACTCCTTTAGCTCCGCCCTTTGTTTCATAGCCTTGAGTTGCACAAACAAGCGGAATTACAATTCCGAATAAAAATCCTTTAAATATACTGATATAAATATCGCGTGTATTTAACCACAGCCAAACTGATGACATGTAACGGTTAGGATGAAGTCCTATTGCGAAATACGAAACAATCATTCCTCCAAGTATCCCGAATAATTCTGCCAGTACGACAACCATAGGAATTGTAATTGCGCCTGCAATAATTCTCGGTGCAAAATAATAACCGACAGGGTCTACTTTTAATGTTTTAAGTGCGTCAACCTGTGAAGTTACTTTCATATTTGCGATTTCAGCACTTACTGCAGTTCCTGCCCTTGCACTTATAGCAAGTGCGGCAAACCCCGGCGCCAATTCTCTTACAAGTGCTACTGCTAAGAACCCTCCTACGTAGCTTTCAGCTCCCGTCATTAAAAATTGTTTTGAAACCTGCAAAGCTATTACTACTGCGGCAATAAAAACTATGCTTAGCGCTATCGGCAGGGAGTCATAACTAATCATAGCGGCTCTTGCCAGTACGGAATCCCGTTTAATATTTCCGCCAACTATGTATTTTATTGTCTGTATTAAATTTTGGATACATAAACCTAAAAAACTTATCATCGTATAGTTCCTTATACACTCCTCGCAAAAAATGATGCAACCTCTTTAAGCGGAATATAATGTGAAATCGGTCTGCCATGCGGGCATGTGTAGGGATTTTTTGTTGTTCTTAATTTTTTAACGATTTCTTCCATTTGCCATAAAGTTAATTTTTCACCTGCTTTTACTGACGCTTTGCAGGACGTTGTTATTAAAATACGTTCTTCAAGGGTATCTAAATCATTATCGGGCGAGGTTCTAAGGTTCTCCAGTAATTCCGATAATATTTCTTTTGGTTTTACATGTGATAAAACTTGCGGAATTTTTTTAAAAATAATTTGATTATCCGATATTTTTTCAATTTGATAACCGAATTTAGCAAGTTGAGATTTCGCATTTTCAAGAATATCAATGTCTTGGGTATCGACATCCAGCACATCCGATATTATTAACAGCTGAGAGGCAATTTCTTTTTCCTTTTTAAGTTTTTCATAAATATATCTTTCCTGTGCAATATGCTGGTCAATAATTTCAAGGTTATCGTCATTTTCCACTAAAATATATGTATTGTTATACTGACCGATAACATTAACTTGTTTAAGTTTGGAGGGGACTTCAAAATTTATTTCAATCTTTTGTTGTTCTGTTTTTTCAATAGGATTTACCGAAAATTCCGGTGATTTATCAAACTTTTTTTCAATTTTAAGCGGAAAAATATCCGTATTATTAATTTCATTATTTTCGATTTTGTCGAAATCATTTTCGCTTTTTTTAAAAGTAATAATATTATCGGGAGTTTTTGATGGTTGAGGTGTATATTCAAATTCAGTATGGAGGTTTGAAAGAGCTGTATTAATAGCGCTTTGTATGAAGTTAAAAATTTGATTTGGGTTTTTGTACCGAATTTCGCGCTTAGTGGGGTGGGCATTAACATCAATGTCGTTAGGGCTTATGTCAAGATTTATGACAACAAAAGGATAACGTCCTATAGGAAGCATATTTTTGTATGCGGTATCAATTGCTTTTAAAATAATAGGGCATTTGACTACTCTGTTATTAACAAAAGTGTAAATTGATTTTTTGCTTGAGCGTGTATAAGATGGAACGGAAGTGTAGCCCGATAACTTAAAACCACCAATTGGGTCTGACTTTTTTACTTCTTTTAATTCATTTATAATTTCCGTATTAAAAATTTGAGAAATACGTGTTAATAAATCAGAATTTTGAGTTGTTGTAATGACATTAGCGGAGTTATTTTTAAGAATAAAAGCTATATTCGGATGAGAAAGTGCAAGTGATTGAACAAGCTCTTGAATGTATCCGAATTCAGTTTTAGCGTTTTTTAAGAATTTCAATCTTGCGGGCTGATTGAAAAACAGGTCATTAACTTCCATAATAGTACCTTGGGCGCAACCGATTTTAGAAGATTTAACAACCGAGTTTTCGGATTCAACCTTAGTTCCGTAGTCAAAATCTTTAGTTCTTGTAGTGCAGGTGACTTTTGCAATGGAAATTATACTCGCAAGTGCTTCACCTCTAAACCCTAATGTTTTAATATTAAATAATCCGTTTTCATCGGATAATTTACTTGTAGCATGTTTGGTGAAAGCAAGCTCAATGTCATCGGGATGAATGCCTGAGCCGTTATCAGCAATTCTGATATTCCTGCATTCGTTAGAAATACTTATTTCAATTTTATCGGCACCCGCATCAATAGAGTTTTCAACAAGTTCTTTAACAACGCTTGCGGGACGTTCAATAACTTCGCCTGCTGCTATTTGATTTATTAAGTTAACTGATAATTGTTTAATTCTTGCCATAATTATATTTTAATACATATAAAAATATAAATTGAATTTTAGGAAAAAATGTTACAAAAAATATTTTTCAAATATAATAAAAATATGCGGGCGTAATTCAGTGGTAGAATGTTTGCTTCCCAAGCAAAATGTCGCGAGTTCGAGCCTCGTCGCCCGCTGATAAAAATAATGTTTGTATGGTTTTTTATTGTGTAGATAAAAGCGACGAACGAGCGACAGTCGCAATAATATAGCCGTTGTTGAGCTTTTGCGAAACTTACGGATATAGTATGCGAAAAATGCGTAGAAAATCAAGTTTGAAAAACTTAGATTTTCAAGCAGGTGTAGCTTACAAAGCGAACCACCGCAGCGGAGTGAGGATGAGTGAGCCTGTATCCGAAACGAAGTGAAGGTGTTAGAGCCTCGTTGCTATAGCTCTTAGCGAGCAAATGCGAGCGATAGAGATATAGTACCTACTTGGCGCCCGCTTTCTTAAATAAATGTTTTACTCTCCTGTATTGTATATCTATAAGTAAGAAAAAAGACCTGTTAATTAAATATATTAACAAAATTTTACAATAGGCTAAAACCATGTATTTATCAACCTTTCAGCTATATTTAAAATTGAAGAAAATAATATTTTTATTCGATATATCTTGAAAAATTATAAAAAAGAATTATACTGAAAGTATAACAAACGACAATTAAATGACTATTAATAATAGATTTAGGGGATACGGTAAAAATATTTCAGTTACTTTGCCGTGCGAAAATAAACAAAGAAAGGGAGATTATTATGGCAGTTTGGGATGAATCAGAACATCCAAGGGATGAAGAAGGAAAATTTACCTATAAAAACGGAGGTGAAGTAAGCAGGAATTCAAATCCGCTGCTTTTGGGCGGAGTTGAATATAATGTACTGAAAGAAAATAGGGAAGATATATTGTATAAAGATACTTCATTGAAAGAGAAGCTATCAAATTATAGAAATAAATTGCTGGATTTTTTAGGGGATAACTTAGAAAGAGAAGAAATATTATATTCAAATATATCAGAGTTAGAGAATAAA
>CANQZO010000184.1 GCA_947628355.1 Candidatus Gastranaerophilales bacterium
TAGGCAGCGTAGTCGGTGCTGTATGCGGTATAGTCGGAGGTCTTTTCGGCTCTTGGGCAATGGGTAAAGTTACTAAAGCTATTACAGGCAAAACCGAACGCGAAATTGCTAAAGAACAACAGCAGCAAGAAGTTCAAAAAAATCCTTTTGAAGAATTTGAACAATATCAATTAAATCCGTATTTTGCATAAAATATAGATAAAATTTCAAGTCCGTTCGATATCGAACGGACTTTTCGTATTTTAGTTTATAAAATAAAATGCGACATAAAGCCGCATAAGTCAAGAAAGGAATGGTTAGACTATTAATTTAATTGTATTATTACATATATTTGATTAGTACGCAAATTTGTGAATATTTGTAACATTTTGTAATGTAAAATGTTACGATGTTATAATCTTTTTAATATGAAAATAGGAATTATATCACTCGGATTAATAGGCGGTTCTTTATTTAAGTGTTTATCAAGAACGGAATTTGAAGTATATGCCGTAACAAGAAATAAAGAAACAATAACAAAAGCAAAACATTGGTGTGATAATGTTTCAGATGATATTAATACATTAAAAAATTGTGATGTGGTTTTTGCGGCTTCGCCTATCGGAAAAACGGTTGAGATTTTAGACAGGCTTGAAACGGTTGTTAAAGACGGTTGTATTGTACTTGATTGTGCAAGTGTAAAAGAATTTGTAATGGAAAAGAAACGCCCGTATAAATTTATAGGTTCACATCCTATGGCAGGAACAGAATTTTCAGGCTATGATGCTTCGTTTAAAGAATTATTTGAGGGTGCAAAATGGGTGTTAACTCCGCAAGAGTGTATTTCATCCGAAGATATTGAACTTGTTGAAAAAGTTATAAAAAAAACAGGTGCACAGGTAATTATAACAACTGCAAAGGAACATGATGAAGCTGCTGCGCTTATTAGCCACATGCCGTTATTAATTTCTCAAGCTGTATTTAAGTCTGCATGTGAAAATCCCCTTGCAATGCAGCTTGCTTCGAGCGGATTTCGTGATATGACAAGACTTTCAATGTCTAATCTTCAAATGGCTCAAGATATGAGAGAATATAATTCCCCTAATATTAAAAAATCACTTGAAAAGTTTAAATCCGAACTTGAGAATTTAAGCATAGCAAATGATAATCAAATATTTTCCCAAATAAAATCAGCGCGCGAAAAAATGTATTCCGCTGAGGGTAAAAATATTTATAAACAATAAAAAAACCGATTAAAATCGGTTAATTCACTTTATATCAGAGAGAGGAATCAGAGAAAGAAAACACTTATTTAACAATTTTTGTTTCCTCTTAACATGTAAATACCCCTCATGTTTTATTTTATATCGTGTAAAATGTACACTTGTAACATTTTGTTACATTTGCTTGTAAGTTGTTGTGTTATAATGGTTTTACTTTAATCAACAAATAAGAAAAGCAAAAAATGAATACAAAATCCAGATTAAATGAAGTTCATAATCTTCCCGGAACACTTGTATGTGTTGAGGGAATAGACGGCTCGGGCAAGTCAACCCAGCTTGCAATCTTGCGCGATTGGTTGAAATCATTGAAACAGGATGTTATTTTTACTGAATGGAATTCGTCTGATTTAATTTCACAGACAACAAAACTGGCAAAAAAGAAAAATCTTTTAAGCCCGAGAACTTTCTCACTCCTGCATGCTGTTGATTTTGCCGACAGATTGGAGCAGGTTATTATTCCTGCTTTAAAAGCAGGATTTATAGTCCTTGCAGACAGGTATGTTTATACCGCTTTTGCTCGTGATGTGGCAAGGGGTGTCGATAGAGAATGGGTTAGGAAAGTCTACGGGTTTGCAGTCCGCCCCGATTTAACGCTTTATTTTAATGTCACCGAAGATGTTTCATTAGAGCGTATTTGCGCTAATCGTTCGCCTAAATTTTATGAAGCCGGCATGGATTTAAAAATCAGCAACGACCCTTATGAAAGTTATAAAATTTTCCAAAAACGTGTTAATGATGAATATAAAAAGATGATTAATGAGTACGGATTAGTTGAAATCGATGCTAATGACAGCATACACAATAAGCAGTTATTCTTTAGAGAACAGGTCAGAAGTGTGCTCGCTAAAAAGGGGATTGAAATTTAATGGTTAAATATAAATCAAAACACGGTTATGAGGGAAAATTAATCGTTATAGAGGGTACGGACGGTTCCGGAAAATCCACTCAAATTGAAAAATTAAAACGCTGGATTGAAGACCAATCATACGGAGTTATGGTCAGTGAATGGAAAACATCTAAATTCATAGCTGACGCAATAAATGACGCTAAAGACAGAAATCTTTTAAATGCAACAACATTCAGTCTTTTATATGCCGCAGATTTTGCCGACAGATTAGAGCAGGTCATTATTCCCGCACTTAAAGCAGGGTTTGTGGTTATTTTGGACAGGTATGTTTATACTGCTTATGCCCGCGATGTTGTTAGAGGTCATAATATTGAATGGCTTAAAAACCTTTATGAATATGCTCCCGAACCTGATATGGTATTTTATTTGGATGTCCCTGTTGAAATTTTGCTTAAAAGAATAATAGGAACAACAGGTCTTGATTATTGGGAATCGGGCAGAGATATCGGCTTAAGTACAGATTTTTATAAGAGTTTTCAAATATATCAAGGTAAATGTCTTGACGAGTATCATAAAATGATTGATGAGTACGGTTTTATTTCTATTGACGGTACTTTGAGTATTAAAGATATTCATAAAAAAATTATTTCGGAAGTAAAAAATCTGCTGGATGATTAATTTTATCCACCGTTTTTATTATCTTTTTTGATAAATTATTTAAAAAAAGTTATAATTAACAAGTATGAAAAAATTATCAAATTCTAAATTTGCACTTTTACAGGATATATTTAAGGAATTAAATATTAATTATGACGAAGCTGGTGCGGATAATTTCGATAAATTATCACAGTATTGGGAAGAAACAGTCGGAGAAAAAATTTCAAAATTTTCTAAAGTTTTGGAATTAACATCAAATAATGTGTTAATAATTGTTTGCTCGGACTATTATGCAGCTAATGAGTTATATTATGTAAAAACTAAATTACTTGAAAATATGAATGAAAAAGTGAGAAATTTGGGAATAGAAATAAAAGATATAAAATTTGATTACAAAAAATGGGAAAAATAAAAATATGAATAACAAAAGAAAAGGTTTTTCTATAGCAGAGTTGTTAATTGCACTTTTGATTATAAGTATAGTATTAGCTGCGGCAATTCCGGCTATAACAAAGAAAAATACGGCAGGCGGCGAGAAAATATGGCGCTGGGCGGGGAAAAAC
This sequence comes from Candidatus Gastranaerophilales bacterium, assembly GCA_947628355.1. Lineage (GTDB taxonomy): Bacteria > Cyanobacteriota > Vampirovibrionia > Gastranaerophilales > Gastranaerophilaceae > Avigastranaerophilus. The sequence continues at coordinate 3,330 of CANQZO010000184.1, forward strand.
AACAGTGCATTTTTTGGTGTAGGTCAAAACCAGAGCGCAATAATCGGTGCAGCTGAACTGCCTGAGTTAGATACATATTTTTATTTAGAAAATAGTGAACAACTGCCGGAAGAAGTACATTTTACAACTGACGGGGATAAACTTGTTCTTTTAAAAAGAAATGAATCGAATGGTATAGAAACTAAAGATTTTCAAAATTCACACATTGCCTTTTATACCATAGACGGTGATACAGACAATAGTAATAATATCCATTATGCCGGAAGATTGACTTTAGACAGTCATAATGTGGCTTTAGGTATAGGTTCATTGCAAAATATTAATCCGATTGAAATGACAGATAGTGATACTGCGTTTAAAGGTTACAATACGGCAATAGGGCATTATTCACTGTTTAATAACAGAGAGGGAATACAAAATACGGCAATAGGTGAAAGAGCATTAATATGGAATAATGACGGTAACGGAAACACGGCAGTAGGATACCAATCATTGTCAGG
>CANQZO010000185.1 GCA_947628355.1 Candidatus Gastranaerophilales bacterium
GGTGTTTTTGCATATTCGGCAGATGATAATGTCGGAGAGGTTATGCAGTTTATCAGTAATCAACCTGAATTTTTGAAACAATACGCTCTTGAAAAAGATTTACCCTTTATTGTTTTTGGAGACTAAAGTATATATCTGACGGGCTAATTTAAAATATGTTCTTCTTTGATAATTTAAAAACAAACGGAGAGCCTTATGAATAATATTATATTTTATGAAGCAAAAGAGTATGAACGCAGATTTTTTGAGCGGGAGTTAACCGATAAATACAATTTAAAATTTAAAGAGGAAGAACTTTTGCCCGATAGAGAATTAAGCGTTTTTGAAAGTGAAAGCGAAATTATATCTGTTTTTACTGGCTCAAGGCTAAACGCTGAAACATTGAAAAAATTTGATAATTTAAAGTTAATTTTAACCCGTTCGGTCGGTTACAGTCATATAGATACCGAATATTGCTCCGAACATGGCATTATAGTAGCTAATACTCCTCATTACGGAGATTATACCGTAGCAGAATACTCTTACGGTTTGCTTTTAAATCTTGTAAGGCGGATATGTTACGGAGAAAGTGAACTTAAAATGGGGGATATGTACCCGGAAACTTTCGGCATGGAACTTTTTGATAAAACAATAGGAATAATAGGAACAGGCTCTATAGGCTCAAAATCCGTAAAAATAGCAAAAGGGTTTTCAATGAATGTAATCTGTTCTGATGTAATAGAAAATGAAGAATTAAAAAGTGAATACAATATAAAATACGCTGATATTGATACGTTATGCAAGTTATCCGATATAATAATGCTTCACGCGCCGTTAACAACGGGAACATATCATATTATAGACGCGGATAAGATATCGTTAATGAAAGAAACTGCGGTTATAGTAAATACTGCACGCGGAGAACTTATTGATACGGAAGCACTTTATGAAGCTCTTTTAGACGGTAGAATAAAAGGCGCGGCATTAGATGTATTAGAGTTTGAAGAAACAATTTCCAATAAACGCCCCGGAGAAAATATAAATTTAAAAAATCTTCGTACATCGCTAATAAATAACAAATTATTAAACTTAAAAAATGTAATAGCTACGCCCCATATAGCTTATGACACAAAAGAAGCGGTAGACAGAATATTAAATATGACCGTAAATAATCTGACCCAATATGAAAGCGGAGAAGAAATCAAAAATAAAATATAAAAAAAATGCAAGTTTAAATGTAAGATTTAAGAACTTGCAATATTTACACTAGCCGAAACATTAATAACAAAATAATTATACAACGATTTTACAAATTCGTAAAGTATACAAGAGTATTTTTTCTTGTTTTATAGTGAAAAATTAATAAATTTTAACAACAAAATTAAAAAGTAAAATTAAAAAGCGTACTTAGTTCAACATTAAGTGCGTTAGCTAAAATTTTCATTGTTTTAATTGTAACATTAGCTTCACCGCGTTCAATTTGCCCAATATAATTAAAATTCATATTAACCATATCGGCTAATTTCATTTGAGAGAGCTTCTTGCTCTTTCTAACATAAGCAAGTTTAGCACCGAATTTTTTTTCAACATCAGCATTTAAGTCCATATTAATAAGCATTATATCCGCATTATAAATAAATTTCTAATGGTTATCAGATATAAAATACCGGTTAATAACAATTAAGAAATGTAAAAAAATATGTAATTTCTGTCATGAATAACTAAAAAAAATTTTTTATTAAAGTATCACAAAAAGGTAGAAGTTCAAGTTTAGACGAAAGGGGAATTGTATGACAACATTAGCACAAGTAACAGGGTTTAGAAGACCTCAAACAATTGCAGAAAAATTTGGAACACCGCAAACAGTTGCAGAAAAATTTGGAACACCGCAAACAGTTGCAGAAAAATTCGGAACACCGCAAACATTGTCAGCAAAAATTGATGAAAGATTTGAAGGTTTATCGGAAAAGGATAAAATACTTGAAAAAGGGGCAGTTGATTCCGTATTGTTCACAATGCAACCTAAAGAAAGTTTACATGCTTTAAATAAAGCTATTAATATAGAGGCATAACTTAAAATAAGAATAAATAGAAAACGCCATAGAAAATATGGCGTTTTTTGATATTTTATAAACATAAAATGCTTGTAATAGCAAAGGCTTTGTAGGATAATTTAAAGAAAACGAGGAGTAAGGAATATGAGAAAACCCGTAATTGGTGTACTTGGCGCTACAGGTGTTGTAGGCAGAAATATTTTAAAAATATTGGAAGAAAATAATGTTGTATATGAGGATATAAAATTTCTTGCAAGTAAAAAAAGTGCGGGTAAAACAATAAAATTTAAAGGTAATGATTATACGGTTATAGAAGCAACTCCGGAGGCTTTTGAGGGAATAAATATAGTTTTAGCTTCGGCAGGCGGTTCAACAAGTTTAGCTTTGGCGAAAGAAGCCGTTAAACGAGGCGCTGTATATATAGATAACTCAAGTGCTTTCAGAATGGAAAAGGATGTTCCTCTTGTTATTGCAGGAGTTAATGATGAAGATATCAGAACACATAAGGGTATCATAGCAAATCCTAACTGTTCAACTTCACAGTTAATGCTTGTTTTAAAACCTTTGCATGATTATGCGGGTATAAAAAGAATGGTTGTAAGCACTTATCAATCGGTATCAGGTGCGGGTTTAGCTGCTATTAACGAGCTTAAAGAAAATACAATTGCCGTAAATGAGGGTAAAACATTTGAAAACAAAGTATTTAAAAAACCTATAGCTTATAACTGTATTCCGCAAATAGATGTATTTTGCGATAACGGCTATACAAAAGAAGAAATGAAAGTAACAAATGAAACCAGAAAAATTCTTCACTTAAACCCAAATACACCTATATCTTGTACGGCGGTTAGAGTCCCCGTGTTTATCGGCCACTCTGAAGCAGTTACGGTTGAATTTGAAAAAGAAATAACCGCTGAAAAAACAAGAGAAATTTTAGAAAAAGCATGGGGTGTTAAAGTTGTTGACGACCCTCAAAATTATGAATTTCCGACAGCAGTTGAGGCGGCAAACACAAACCCTGTGTACGTGGGCAGAATAAGAAAAGATATAGCATTTGATAACGCAATTACATTTTGGTGTGTAGCGGATAATCTTAGAATCGGTGCGGCATTGAATACGGTAAGGATTGCGGAAAAAGTGATAGAAATGCAGGTATTTTAAGAGGTAAAATTATGAGATATAACGCAGGTGAATTGATTACGGCAATGATAACTCCTTTTAATGAGGATTTAAGTGTTGATTATCCCGCTTTGGAAAAACTGGTTAATCATTTAATAAATACAGGCTCTGACGCTATATTGGTAGCGGGAACGACAGGCGAAACTCCGACACTTTCGCACGAAGAAGAATATGAAATTTTTAAATTCGTTAAGAAAACAGTAAATGGCAGAGTTAAACTTATAATGGGAGCAGGTTCTAATTCTACCGAAACTGCTGTTAAATCTTCATTAAAAGCAAAGGAACTCGGTGCAGACGCTATTTTGACAGTTGTTCCGTATTATAATAAACCTTCTCAAAAAGGGATGTATGAACATTTTTCTGCAGTGGCAAAAGCTGTGGATTTGCCGATAATATTGTATAATATCCCCGGAAGAACGGGAGTAAATATGCAGCCTGCTACAATAGCAAAACTTGCTAAGGACTTTAAAAATATTGTTGCGGTTAAGCAAAGTAATTCTGATTTAGATTTAATAAGTGATATAAAATCATTGTGCCCCGAAGATTTTATCATATATTCGGGTGATGACAGTTTAACGCTT
>CANQZO010000186.1 GCA_947628355.1 Candidatus Gastranaerophilales bacterium
ACGTAAGGTAAAAAAGAATGGAGATAGTAAATGAAAGAACTTTCATCACTTCAAATCGAAAGATTAAAATATCAGCCTAAACTTCCAAGTTCATTGGCAGGCGGGATTAATAATCTGACCATGACCGAGGGGAATAAAACGGAATCTGTTAAAGACCAAGAACAAATAAAAGAGTTATTTAAAAATACTTACGGCAAACCCGTTGTTACATTTAATACTTCTGATAATAAAGAAATCGGTGAAAAAAGAAACATCGGTGTAATTTTATCGGGCGGTCAAGCACCGGGAGGTCATAACGTAATAGCAGGACTTTATGACGCTTTAAAACAATCAAACAGCGAAAATAAATTATACGGCTTTTTAGGCGGCCCGTCGGGCATTATAGACGGCAAATATATTGAATTTACCGACGAAAAAATTAACGCATACAGAAATACCGGCGGATTTGATATTATAGGTTCGGGCAGAACAAAACTTGAAACAGAAGAACAGTTCCAAAAGGCTTGGCAGGTATGCAAGAATTTAGGTATTACAGGCGTTGTTATTATAGGCGGTGACGATTCTAACACAAACGCAGCTATGCTTGCCGAATGGTTTGTTAAACATAATGCGGGTATTCAAGTAATAGGCTGCCCAAAAACCATAGACGGAGACTTGAAAAACGACCAGATAGAAATATCTTTCGGCTTTGATACCGCTACAAAAACATACGCAGAACTTGTAGGAAACATATTAAGAGATGCTAACAGCGCTAAAAAATATTGGCATTTTATTAAATTAATGGGCAGAAGTGCTACTCACGTAGGACTTGAAGTCGCACTTCAAACTCAGCCGAATATCACTTTAATTTCGGAAGAAGTTGAACAAAAGAAAATGTCATTAAAACAAATTGTTGATAATATGACTGAAATCGTTGCAAAAAGAGCCGAAATGGGCAAAAACTTCGGTATTGCTTTAATCCCCGAGGGATTAATTGAATTTATACCCGAAATAAAATCAATGATATCAAACTTAAATGATACTTTAGCTTCTCTTGAAAACGATAATAACTATAAAAACGCAGAAGAAAATGCTAAATTTGAAATCATAAAAGGAAAATTAAACTCAGAGGACAGCGCAGTATTCAGCTCGTTTCCCGTCATGATTAAACAGCAATTATTAATGGATAGAGATCCTCACGGAAATGTTCAGGTATCAAAAATAGAAACTGAAAAACTTTTAATTGAAATGGTAAGTGTAAGATTAGCGGAAATGAAAAAACAAGGCACATATAACGGTAAATTCTCAGCCCAATGCCACTTCTTCGGCTACGAGGGCAGATGTGCATTCCCGTCAAACTTTGACGCTGACTACTGCTACTCTTTAGGTTATAACGCATTTGCGTTGTTAAAATTCGGTTTAACAGGCTACTTATCATCAGTTAAAAATCTTTCCGCAAACGCAAGTGAATGGGTAGCAGGCGGAGTTCCTTTAACAATGATGATGAATATGGAAAAACGCCACGGCGAATTCAAGCCTGTTATTAAAAAAGCACTTGTTGAACTTAATGGCCCCGTATTTAAAGAACTTGAAAAAAACAGAACTGCTTGGGCTTATGAGGATAAATATATATTCCCCGGTTCAATTCAATACTTCGGCCCGTCAAGTGTTTGCGATATAACAACAGAAACACTTAAACTTGAAAACTCGGCTAAATTAACGGCTGTGTAAATATAAATTTCGATAGTAAAAATCCCCGCAAAACAGCGGGGATTTTTATTTATATTCCTATTGTTTTAAGTCCGTCAAACTCACCAATAATTTTGCATTCAAAATCGCTGTTTCCAAGAACCGACATATTAGCAAGAATTGCGCCTAAAATAGCTTCTAATTGCGCAACAGGAAGCATATTCACGGGAAGCTCGCGCATATTATATTTTATTCTTAAAGTATCCTGCAAAGATTTGCAGTCGGTGGGAGTTCTGTCTTTATATGCATAACAGCTTCCCATAACTTTTTTCATATTATCAGTATCAAAGCGGAATATATCTGTTCCCTTAGCGTTTAACTCTTTAAAATATTCGCTTCCGCGCGAAGAAAATCTGTTTGTCCAATCTTCGCGGTTAATCATTTTCTTATCAAAATTTACCAAATCATAAGTTCTGGAGTTATATTTCCATTTATGATCAAGCATGACTTGATTTTCGGGAATGGAAACCATAATTACCGCATTTTGTTTCCCTGCAAAATTATCAAGAAAATATTTAACATCGCTCATTGAAAACAGTTTATCAAGAGTAATTATATGTAAATTTCTGTCAAGCACGGCAACTGCCGATTCAATAGTGCTTAAGCCGCCTAAAGATATACCTATAAATGAAACTTTTGAATTTTTATCTTTTATTATATCCATAAATCAAATCTTTTATTTTATGCTACTATTATAAAGGAATCATATCGGAGAGTAAAATATGTTTACGGTAGATAAAGAAGAAATTATAAAAGGTTTTGACAGTTTATCAAAACCGTCCGTACTTGTAATAGGGGATATGGCAATAGATGAAATGGTTTACGGGACTACTGACCGTATGAGCCGTGAAGCTCCCGTACTTATTTTGCGCCATTATAATACCAAAATAATACTTGGTGCCGCATCAAACGCCGCACACAATTTATCGGCGCTCAACGGCGGAAAGGTCAGCGTTATAGGTTTATACGGTGATGACTACTATGCTCCGATACTTTTAAACACTTTTCAAGAAGCAGGGATTAATACCGAATATATGGTGCAGGATAAAAACCGCGCAACTACCGTTAAAACGAGAATATCGGGTTCCTGCTCACAATCGGTTACTCAGCAGATAGTCCGAATTGACCGCGAAACCATTGACCCGATTTCTATTGAAACTGAAAACAAAGTGCTGGCTCAAATGGAAATTGCAATACCTAAGCACGACGCAGTTATTTTATCCGATTATAATATCGGAATACTCACCGATAAGGTTATTAATAAAGCAATTGAGCTTTGCAAAAAATATAATAAAATTATCGTTGTTGACTCTCAAAAGGATTTAAACAGGTTTAACGGTGTAACTTCAATGACTCCGAATCAGCCCGATACCGAAAAATACGTGGGTTTCTTTATTAAAGACGAACAAACACTTAAACAGGCAGGCAGAGTTATGCTTGAAAAAACTAATGCCGACTCCGTATTAATTACTCTCGGCGGTGACGGAATGGCATTATTTGAAAATAACGGTAATTATGAAAAAATCCCAGTATTTAATAAAACAGATGTATTTGATGTAACAGGTGCAGGTGATACTGTTGTTGCGGCATTTACTTTAGGGCTTGCCGCAGGCATGAGCAAAAAAAATGCGGCAATACTTGGTAATCTTGCGGCAAGTATCGTTATAAGGTCATTCGGCTGCGCTGTTACAACTGTTCCGATGTTAAAATCGGTATTGGATAAAATGGATTTGGAAATTTTTAAAATTAAGTTTTAGGAGATGTTATGAATATATTTAAAAATTTAAAACTTACGGATTATATAATTATTTTGCTTGTTATTGTACTTTGCGCTATCGGAACTTTTGTTTTGGTGAAGAAAAAGAACTTTTCAAATCTTCCGATAGAAAAGGAAGTAACAATTCAGTTTGAAGTGTTTTTTAGAGGCGTAACCATTTCAGACACTGCCGCTCCCTTTAAGGCAGGCGATGATGCGTTTATAACAATAAGAAACGTACCTTATACAAAATTAAAAATAACCGCATTGGACGGGCGTCCGAGGGTAACTTTACTC
>CANQZO010000187.1 GCA_947628355.1 Candidatus Gastranaerophilales bacterium
GGTGTTAGTGTTGTTTGGAATGTTATGGATAAAACAGAATTTAATGCTTCCGATGCAACTCTGCCCGAATTAAGCGTTAAACCGTTTGTTAAATACGGCATTGGTATCAGAAAGGCTTGGGGCGAAAGATTAACCGGCTTCTTTCAGACTTTCTTTACTGCAGGCGGAAGAAGCGGTGTCGGCTTCCAAGCAGGTTTAAGATGGTCTCTCGGTAATAAAGAACCTAAACACGCTAACTCCACAGGCGAGAAAAAATATATTAAAGCTGATAATAATAAAAATAATCAGCTCTTAATCTAACTTAATATAGTCATCTTAATTCATAATTCAGCCTCCGTTATACGGGGGCTTTTACTTTAGTAGTTTTTTCATCCGCTATATTGATATACATATAATAATGTGATATTATAAGGAACAAAATAATTGTTATTTATTAACAGTGAGGAATTAAGATGAAAAAGAAAAATGTACTGTTAGCAATGTTGCTAATTTTTATGTCTGCTTTCGTATGCGAAAAAGCATTTGCGGAACTTCCAAATGCAGATTTAGGCTATTTGGCTGATTACGGATATGAAGATTTTAACCAATCAGCATTAGCTTCATCCGTTGCGGCTCAATTAGGCGGTTATGCGGTTCAATTGAATTCTTATCATCAGGCATTCCAAAACATGGATATGTATATGCTGATGACTAAAAAACAAAGAAACATGCTAAAATCCAGACAAAAAGAGGGAAAGAATTATACCAGCACACTTTATGACAATGCAGCTCTTTGGGCAAGACCTTATGCCGAATTTGAAAATGTTACATTTAACAACAGCTGGGGCTATGGATTGAAAAATTATCCGAAAAAAGTTTCTAATGTAATGTGGGGTTCTTTCTTCGGCGGTGACAGCGAACTGGTAGACCTTGGGAACGGTTGGGACGGAATGTTTAGTGTTTATGCAGGTTATAACGGTTCTCACCAAGCATTTGACGGTGTAAGTATCTATCAAAACGGTGCTACATTAGGCTTAGCAGGTATGGCATATAAAGATAACTACTTCGCCGGCGCTACAATTAACGTAGGTTCAAGCATAGCTGATTCTACATTCGACACTGTCGGTAAAGAAGATTTCAATATGTTAATGTCCGGTATCGCCGCTAAGACAGGTTATAACTGGGAACTCGCTGACGGCAAATTTATTGTTCAGCCTAGTTATTTAATGTCTTATTCATTTATTAATACATTTGATTATAACAACGCTTTGGGTCAAAGAGTTACTTCAGACCCGCTGCAAGCATTGCAATTACAACCTCAAATCAAATTGATAGGCAACTTTGATAACGGCTGGCAGCCTTATGCTCATGCCGGCGTTGTTTGGACACTCATGGACAGAACTAATTTCCAAGTTGCTTCCGTTGATTTGCCTGCATTAAGCATTAAACCTTATGCAAAATATGGCATTGGTGTTAGAAAGACTTTCGGTGAACGCTTTACAGGCTTCTTCCAAACTTTCTTTACTAACGGCGGAAGAAACGGTGTAGGTCTGCAAGCAGGTGTAAGGTGGACTTTAGGTAAATCTGTTGTTCCTAAACACGCTAACTCCACAGGCGAGAAAAAATATATAGCTAAGAAATAAATATATTTCTTCAAAGTTACAAAAAAGCCCCCGAATAAGGGGCTTTTTTACATAAGATAAGATAAAGTAAAGATAGAAAGTTTGAAAACCATATACGGAGTTTTGTAATTTCACTAACCGAAACGACATCAAGGTTTCATCTGTTTGAGCCGATTTATCGGCGATACAAAGCGAACCGCTAAGCCGCAGGCGAAGTGTGTGAGCCTGTATGCGTAGCTGTTATGAAACCTATGGTTGAGGTTTTAGTGAAATAGAAACGCAGTATCGGTTAAAAACTTTCTATCTTTACTTTAAGAATTTTATAAAGCAAAAAATAAAATCCTCAGCTTGAGCCGAGCTTAGAAGTTATCTGTACGAAGCGACAGGACGCAATGTTTATATTATTTTTTATATATTTTTTTTATTAAATTTTAGTAAATTAAATATTTCCCCTCAATCGCATACGGGGAGCGAAAAAGTTATCGCCGTTCCTTTATTATCCCTGTTTTGCGCTCTGATTACTCCGTTGTGAGCCTCTATTATCTTTCGGCAGTTGTATAACTCTAAACTGTACCCTATCTTCCTAAACTTGTTTGAACACATTATAAATTCTTCAAAAATATCACCTAAATATTCGTCGCGCCTCGGATAACCAAAATCTATAAATGATACTTTTACTTCGTCGTCTTGGTTCTCTACTTGAATTATTATTTTTGAATTGTTACAGCTCTGCTCCGATGCATTTATTATTAAATTGTTTATTACTTTTCCGATTTCATCAACATCTATTTCGGTATACTTAATCCTGCCTTTTACTATAAATTCAACCGTTTGATTTTTCTTGTCCAATACTCCCGACAACCCCAAACACTTCTCTTTTACAAGATTTACTATCGAATACCGCTGCTTCTGCAGTTCGTATAAATTAAATTCATTTTTGTACTTTATTAAAAGATTGTCCGTCATATAATTCATAAATCTGCAAGAGTTTAAAAGCTCCTCAAGCACATTCTTCTGCTTTATTTCAAGAACACCGAACCTGTTTTTTAATATCAGCTCTAATACTTGTATGTTAGCTCTTATCGGGTTTTTTAGGTCGTGCGTCAGTATATCAATAAACGTTTCCTTTTGAATTTTGTTCTTTATCTCCTGCGTTATGTCTTGAACTATTACGGAATATCCTTTTAACTGCCCGCTTTTATTCTTTATCTTGCATATATGCACATCCATCGGTATCGCACTGAAATTATTTTTGTCATTGAATATCAGCTTTACATAAAAATGATTTTTTGAGGAATTTTTAAAATTTTCAAAATTAATCACCAGATTTTTATTCTCAAACCCCGAGGTTAAATATGCAATTTCAAACTTGTTATTCTTAAAATCGTACCTCGAATTTTGATACAGTATGTTGAATTTTGAGTCAGTTATTATAATATCGCCCGCACAATACTTGGATATGTGCGCAAAAGCCTGAGTTAAAATCTCGCCGTCCCTGTTAAAAATGTTTGAAGTAAAGTTCATTCCGCCATCCGTTTTCAAATTCATTTATAATTTAAAATAGAATTTGAAAAAATTTATTACCCATGAGGATATTAAAAACGGTTATTTGCCTATGCAGAAATTGTCAAAAATGTTGTTTAATATATCATCCGTTACAACTTCGCCCGAAACCTCGGAAATATACATCAGCGCAGATTTTATATCAATTGATAATAAATCTTGAAGCTCTTTATTTTGTGCGCCGATTAACGCATTTATTAACGAATTTTTTGTGTTTTCAAGGCACATCTGCTGTCTTTTATTGGTTATAAATTCAATCTCGTTAAGATTTTGGCTGATTACCAGAGATTTTATCTTCTCTTTTAATTTATCCATATTAAGCCCCGTTTTGGCGGAAATACATATCGCAGTATCATCAGTATTCTCCGAAATATCAGCTTTTGTTGCTATTTTTATATAAGGCTTATTATTTATTGACTTAAAAATTTCATCATCTTCCATTGTATAACCGTCTGTTAAGTCGTATAAAAACAGCACAACATCGGCTTCCTGCATATATTTTTTTGAATAGTCAATCCCTATTGCTTCAACTTTATTTATATTATCACTCTCGCGAATGCCTGCCGTATCTATAATGGTTACGGGTATTCCGTCGATATCCAAAGTTTCATGCAG
>CANQZO010000188.1 GCA_947628355.1 Candidatus Gastranaerophilales bacterium
CTTTGAGCCTGCCGTTCCTTCACTTCGTTGTCGTCACTTCGGCTCTTTCGTTCTTCGGCTTTCAGCCTGCGCGAAATTCGCTTCTTAAATTTCGCTCACTTTGAGCCTGCCGTTCCTTCACTTCGTTGTCGTCACTTCGGCTCTTTCGTTCTTCGGCTTTCAGCCTGCGCGAAATTCGCTTCTTGAAATTTCCTTTCTCTCGGAAAAGTGCTTCACTTCGCTATCGCTTGTCGTTCAGCTTGCCCTCACTTAATCAAACTCGTTCGCTTCGCTCACTACGTTTTACGGAAATTCCGCAAAAAAAGAGGGCAATATTGCCCTACTGTCTGGAATTAAGAATAGTTGGAAGTATGAAAAAGATACTTATATATAACGAAATAAATGGTCATTATACAATTCACCACTTGGGCTAAAAAAAATAAATCTATCGGCTAATATTTTTTTATTTATTAAGTGCTTATAATACACTTAATGCTAAATCGCACTAATATCTTGATTTTTTATTTGTTAAGAAATATAAAATCTAAAGTATTGACAAAATATTTTTTCTAATTCATAATGAATATATAAAATAAAGTGTAATTAAAACACTTTAACAGAGAGGTCACGATGAGAATAAATCCTATTAATAATATAACTTATAAAACTCAAAGTTTTAAACATACGGCTGTTCCTTATCCGGAATACGAAAAAGCATATATTTATGCCGCCGCTGATACTTCTATTTTCCATAAAATAGCTAAACTTTTTAACCCTAAAGTTGATAAGGAAACTGAAAAAATTAAAACAGTTATTGATAAAACTTACAACGGAATACCTACTCCGCAAAAACAATTACTTTCAGTTCTGGTTTAATCGTGTTCATTTAACACCCATTTTGTTCTCAGTTTCCATTGTATCATTGTCAGAATAAGTATAAATATAAACAATATATATGCACCTGCTGAGGCTTTTCCGATTTCAAATGTTTCAAACGCATTTTTGTATATCCAGTATACAATTACATTGGTTGAATTTTCGGGTCCGCCTTGAGTCATCAGATATATTAAATCAAATATTTGAAATGAACTTATTGTCGTTATTATCAGCACAAAAAAGATTGTCGGACTCAGCATAGGAAGTGTTATACATAAAAAAGTCCTCACAGACGAAGCTCCGTCAATTTTCGCCGCTTCATATACCTGCGAACTGATTGCCGAAAATCCCGATAAGTATATCACCATATTATATCCGATTAATTTCCACACTGATATCAGTATTAAAACAGGCAGGGCTGTTTGTGAGTTATACAACCACTGAATATTTATCTTGAATAGTGTATTGACCGCACCGATATTCGGGTCAAAAATCCATTGCCATACCATCGCAATTACTATCATCGGGGTTATAAACGGCAAAAAATACGCCGTCTTATAAAATTCGCTGTTTCTTATTTTAGAATTTATTATTGATGCCAAAATCAACGGAATTATTGCCGAAAACAATGTTACACATATCGCATACACTATTGTATTTTTAAATATCAGTTTAAATTCCCAAGAGGTTAATAGCTTTATATAATTATTAACACCGGCAAACTTTATTTTATTTATTAAATTCCAATCACAAAAACTTAACATAAAAGAACAGATAGAGGGAAGAAAAATAAATATTAAACACCCCGCTATCGAGGGCAGCAGAAAAAATGCAAGTAAATTTTTTTGTAAAAATCTATTTTTCATAATTACTTTAGCTTATAATAAATTAAGTAAGAATAATACTTAATAAATATACAATAAAATTCGGAGCAGAACAAAAATAATGACAAAAATATTAAACTTAGAAGCATTCGGAAAAAATGATATAAGAGGTGTATACGGCGAAGATATTACCGAAGAACTTTTTTATTATACCGGTAAAGGATTTGTTAATTATATACAAAAAAAATCGGGTTTAAAACCTAAAGATATTTGGATTACCATATCAAAAGACGCTCGTAAACACTCGGAATCACTGGCGAAAATTCTTGCAAAAGGGATTGTACATATGGGGGCTAATGTCATAAATCTTGATTTAGTTCCGACTCCGTTAGGATACTATTCTGAATTTACATCCTATCCCGAAAATATCAGTGAAAACATTAAAATAAGTGCTGCTTTGATTGTTACCGCCAGCCATAATCCGCCCGAATATAACGGTTTAAAAATGACTTATAACAAAGTTTCTTTAGATGAAAATGAAATAAAAAAAGTCAAAGAATATACTCATGAACAAATGTCAAATGATATTACATCGGTAAAACACGGTGAAAGCCGATTATATAATATTATCCCTCAGTACATAGATTCTATGGTAACGAAATTTGCACGAATTGGAGAGGGTATAAAAGTAGTAATAGACAGTGCTAACGGCACTGCAGGTGTTGTTGCACCAAAATTATACAGAGATTTAGGCTGCGAAGTGATTGAATTATACTCGGAACCCGACGGTGATTTCCCTAATCACCACCCTAATCCGAGTGATTTAAGCACTTTGGAAGACATTAAAAATAAAGTTAAAGAAACAAATGCCGATATAGGTATTGCATTTGACGGCGACTCTGACAGGCTCGGTGTAATAGACTCTGACGGCAACGCTCTTACCGGAGATAAATTACTTTACATTTATGCTCAAGATATAATTAAAAACCTTGTTATACGCGGAGAAAAGCCTGTTATTGTTTCCGAAGTTAAATGCTCGCAGGTGTTATTTGACGAAATAAATTCGCAAGGCGGAATAGCCGTCATGGCGAAGACAGGTCATGGATATATTAAGTCTAAAATGAAAGAAGTTAATGCAATTTTAGCAGGTGAAATGTCGGGGCACATGTTTTTTAAAGACAGATATTACGGATTTGATGACGCAATATATGCAGGCTGCAGAATTATTGAAATCGTTGCTAAAAATAAAAAGAACAATAAAGATTTTAAATTATCTCAGCTTTTAACTCCGTTTGATAAAGTATGCACACTGGATGAAGTCAGATATTCCTGCAAAAATGAATATAAAAAAGAAGTATTAAAAAAAGTACAAGCAGAAATTAAAAAAGACCATAATATTTTTGACAGCGAAATAACTGACATTGTAACACTTGACGGGCTCAGAATAATATTCCCCGACGGTTTTGCCCTCATAAGACAAAGCAATACAGAACCTGTTTTCACTCTAAGATTTGAAGCAAAAAAGAAAAAACAGGCACTTCACTATAAAAACGTAATGATAGATATACTTGATAATGCAATAAAAGAAATATCGGAGAAAAATAAATAATGAAAGCATCTTTAGTATCAAAATTGATAATTGTTATATGTATTTTATGCTTAATTGCAGGGTTTATTAAAGCAGATAAATATGAAGCATATTTTGAAAAAGATAATATACTTACTAATGCAAACAGAATAGGAGTAATTGAACTGGAAGGCGCAATTACGTCAGAATCAGAGGGAAGTTTATTTTCTAACGAAAAAAGTGCACCTAATTTATTAAAATCTCTAATCAGCGCTCAAACAGATAAAGAAATAAAGGGTGTAATAATAAAAATCAATTCACCCGGCGGGACTGTCGGAATGTCTCAAAATATATACAATCAAATAATAAAGCTGAGAAACACAAAACCCGTTGTTGTTACAATAGATGATGTAGCTGCAAGCGGAGGATATTATATTGCCTGCACTGCAGACAGAATAATAGCTCAAGAGGGTTCGTTAACGGGCAGTATCGGTGTAATAATGTCTTTTATGGATTACCA
>CANQZO010000189.1 GCA_947628355.1 Candidatus Gastranaerophilales bacterium
GAATAATTCCGAGCATGCCGACGGATAATGCAACAGCAGGGTTAAATGCACCCGCGCATAAACTTCCGCCTACCGCAAATGCACCGACAAGAACCGTAAATCCGATTGCTAATCCGTAATAAGAATTTCCCTCGGTTTTCTTTGTTGTTGCAGTTTGAAGTACTACATAGCAGAGTGCAAATGTAAATAAAAATTCAGCCAATAATAATCCTTTTAAATTAAAGTTAGCGGGTTCTAAAACAATTATTGTACCTTTTGCCATAAATGCAAACAGCATTACGGCTGCAGCACCGCCTATACATTGCGCAATTGCATACGGAATAAACTGTTTCCAAGGTAATGCACCTCTTATTGCAGCAGCTAAAGATACTGCAGGGTTATAATGACCGCCCGAAATATGACCGCCCGCATACACCATTACCATTAATGCGGAAGCAATTGCTAACGGAGCAATTACTCCCTCACTGCCTAAAAGTGAAGTAGATGCTACCGTAAGCACAAGGAAAAATGCTCCGATAAGCTCTGTCAAATATTTTTTCAAATTTTCTTTCATATAATTTCCTCCTTTTGAAAGACCTTAATCAGTTTAGCATTTTTCCTGATACGTGTAAAATTAAACCGTCTTTTTGAACCATGTAATTTTATCTATAAACGGAGAAACTATTGATAATATTAATGCTCCGAAAAATCCGCTCCAAAATCCGTCTATTTGAAATCCGGGCGAGAATTTTGCTACCAATATAAATAACAGAGCATTTACTATTAAACTGAAAATCCCTAATGTTAAAATGTTTAAAGGCAATGATATTAATTGAACCAATGGTCTTATTAACAAATTGACTATACCTATAATTACCACAACTACCATTGCAGCTAAAAATCCCGTTATTGTTATTCCGGGGATTACCCACGCTATTAACATTATTAAGAGCGCAAGAAGCACCCATCTTACAAGTAAATTCATCATTTTTTCTTCTCCTTTTTGCTTAATTTAGCTCAAATTTTAAAGAAAAAAATTATCCGCCGTTATATCCTGTTTAACCGTTCAAGTTTGTGTGAAATTATAACTCCGCGGTCTATAAACTCTAAATCAAGTCCTTTTGATTTTATTTCTTTTATTGCAAATTCAAATAAATCATATATGTTTGAGGAAATATTATCCGCATTTTCATTGTAATACATCATCTCTAAATCAAGTGCAACGGATTTTATTCCGTACTCCAAAGATTTATTAATCCATGCCGTTATTTCCTCTTTTGTATCATTTACGTTCGGAATAACTATATACTTTGTTTTAACACTGTCATTTTTTATTTGAACGGAAGCGTATCTTTTCAAATTTTCCCAAACTTTATCAAAGTAATCATATCTTTTAACTTTTATAAATGTTTCTTTTGTCCCCGAATCAACAGACACAACGATATTTACACTCCCCGATTTTATTCCGTTTTCAACAGCTTGGGAATATACCGTTGCATTGGTTAATACTCTTATCGGAGAAATGCCATAATCAATAAATAAATTTAATAAATCATTAAACTCCGGCGCAGAACATGGCTCTCCGCCCGCAATTGTAATATGACCGCCTTTTCTTAAATATCCCCTTTCCGCCATATCTTTTATTGCGGGGAAAACATTATACTGCTTTTGATGAGGCTTATCGGGGTCATTCAACCAGCAATATACGCAGTGTTCATTACATCTTGTCCAGTTATTAAAGTTTATATATGAAATATAGTCTTGATTATCCCACTCTTTTTCTTCAAGATATATACAATTTTTGCACTCGGGAATTATATTTCCCTTTTTCATTTGATTTCTGTAATTACGCTTTATGGCAAAAAACTTTTTCCAGTCTATTTTTTCACCATAGTAATTTTCTATTATTTTTTTATATCCCTTATCCGTAGGCGGTATTCGGCAGCAAAAATTTATTGAATCCGTGAAGAAATCCAGTCCGTGTTCAATTAAATTACAGCTTACATATTTTTTTTTATTGTTGAAAAAAAACATCTTACCCTTATCACCTGCTAAGTATTGCTTCTTTTATTTCTTCAGTCGAAGAAGTTAAATAAAACTTCCGAAACTCGTTTATTTCGCTTATTCGTTCTTCAAGTTCCAAATACAAATCATCATTTTTTATTTTTGATATTTCAATCGGGTGCAGAGCTATAACTTTATATACTTTTTCGTTATTTTTTTCTAATTGAGTCATCGAACAATTTTCTAACAGTTCAAGCGCACAATCAAGAGTCTGTATATCAACCGATAAAGCATTAGAAGCCCGCATTATATCAAACTTTCCGTTTAAATTCGCCAGCGCATACTTTAGCATGCCTGACAATTTTGTAATAAAAGAATCAGTATTTATATCGGAAATATTAAAATTCATAAGGTGAACAATCTGCGCATTTGTATCATTTATTATTTTTGAAAATTCTTCATAATTTTTAGGGCAGTCAAAAAACATTATCTGCTGCGTATCAGCGGGAATATTATCTGCCGTAAATAGTTTATCGCTTACACTTTGAGGCAGGTTTAACTCCTTTTTTAACAGTGTATTTTCAAGGAAAATACCTGTTGTTTTTTTTGTAGAACCTAAAAAATCCAAAACTTGCATTAATATATTTTTTTTATTTCTGTGGTCTAATATTTTAACGGTTAAATCTTCGCTCTTTAATAAATCGCTTCTTATATCCGTTAAAATAAGCTGAATATTATTTTCACCGTTAAAATGATTAACGGAGGGAGAAAATAATATATCCAACTTTGAATTAACAGGTAATTTAAACTCACTCGTGCTCCACTTTACGCATTCCAAAATACTTGAGTTTTGTTTTGTTAAAAACAATTTTAAATGATTGGAATTTTGTCCCATAAACTTATATTCTTTAACAATTAAATCGTTCATAACAAATAAAGGAGCAGGATTTCCCTCTCCAAAAGGCTGAAGTTTATTAATAATTTCTATATTTTCAATTGTTAAATCCTCGGGGTCCAAAACCATATCGGCAGTTATCGTCGAAGTATTAAAATCAATATCCTGCGTAAATTCTTCTATTGTTTTATTTAAAGCGAATTTAAAGGTTTCAAATTTTATTTTATTTTCGTCAAAAGAAAAACCCGCAGCCGATTTATGCCCGCCAAAGCCTTCAAAAAACTCTTTATGCTGTGATAATATTGAATATACGTCAACCCCGCTTATACTTCTTACTGAACATCTTATTATATTTGAAATATTAGGGTCGCGAGTCATTAAAAAAACAGGCTTATTATATGTTTCCGCAAGTTTTGAAGCTACAATCCCTATTATTCCTATATGCCAATTATCATTAAGCAGAACAATGCTTCTTTTATTAGAGATTTTATCAGCTTCATATAAATTTTTTGCCTGATTAAAAGTTTCTTCACAAAGCTCCTGCCTTAAAGAATTAAGTTCGTTTAATGTTTTCACGGCTTCATCAATAACATTTTCATCATCACTTATAAATAAATTTAAAGCGGTATACGGGTTTTCAAGTCTGCCCGCAGCATTTATTCTCGGAACAACAGTAAATGCAATATTTTCGGAAGTCAATTTTGTTATATCTTTTAAACCTGCCGTCTGTAAGAGTTGTTGAATACCTTTATTTTTACCGGTTCTTAAAAGTTCCAAGCCCATTTCAACAATTGAACGGTTTTCACCTATAAGCTCAACAACATCACCCACTGTTCCAATGGCAGATATGGGCAGAATT
>CANQZO010000190.1 GCA_947628355.1 Candidatus Gastranaerophilales bacterium
ATAGTATTTATTGATGAAATAGACGCAGTCGGCAGACAAAGAGGCGCCGGCTTAGGCGGGGGACATGATGAGCGTGAACAAACATTAAACCAGCTTTTGGTTGAAATGGACGGTTTTGACACCAATACAAATATAATAATTCTTGCTGCAACAAACAGACCCGATATTTTGGATAACGCATTGTTACGTCCCGGCAGATTTGATAGGCAAATAATGGTAAGTTTACCCGATGTAAAAGGCAGAGAAGAAATATTAAAAGTTCATTCAAAAGGAAAACCCTTAGATGAAAGTGTAGATTTAAAAGTGCTCGCAAAGCGAACTCCGGGGTTTACCGGTGCTGATTTAGAGAGCCTTTTAAATGAAGCTGCATTGCTTGCGGCAAGAAAAAATAAAACCAAAATTAATATGGAAGAAATTGATTCATCAATAGACAGAGTCTTAGCAGGTATAGAAAAGAAAAGCCGTGTAATGACTGATGAAGATAAGGAAATAACTTCATATCACGAAGTGGGACATGCTTTGCTCGCAAAATTATTAAAAGATTGTGATGAGCTTCATAAAGTAACTATAATACCGCGAGGTTATGCTTTGGGATTGACTTGGACAAAACCTGAAGATAATAAAGTTCATGTAAGTAAAGCAAAGCTGCTTGACCAGATAACAATGATGTTAGGCGGCAGAGTTGCGGAAGAAATTGTTTACGGCCCGGATAAAATCGGAACGGGTGCTTCAAATGATATTGAACGTGTAACGGGCATTGCAAAAAAGATGGTTACTTTATGGGGAATGTCTGAAGAACTTGGTGCTATGACTTATGGTAAGTCGCAGGAACATGTATTTATGGGCAGAGATTTTGGTACAACAAGAGATTTTTCAGAAGAAATTGCTGCTGATATAGACAGGGAAGTTAAAAAGATAGTAGATGGCAGATATGAAATTGCTAAAAAACTTTTAACTGAAAATCGTGATTTGCTTGATGCCATTGCAAAAGAGCTTTTAGAAAAGGAAACTCTTGATGACTCTGATGTTGTTGAAATTATTAATAATATAAGAGGCGAAGACTTTTTAGACAACTGCAGGAATTAATATTCAATGACTACAATATTTAATTCAATGAAAAATATTACGGGTGATGTGTGGTGGCTGCCTAAACTTATTGTGCTTTCAGTTCCGATTTATTTATTGCTAACCTCGCAATTGCCTAAGGAAAATATGCCTGCTGTTGTTATATTTATTTCAATATTTTATTTGGGCTGTGCTTCATTTATAATGCACAATATTATAAACAATAAATCTACTGTGCTTCCGTCTTTATTTAACATTCCTGAATTTATAGTAAGAGCTTTATGTATGTCTATAGTCAGCATTCCTATGTATTTGTTGTGTTTTTACTGTATAGATTTAATTCAAAAAAACGTAATTTTTGAATTGCCTGTAATGGCAATAATATATATCTGTGCGGTATTATTTTTTACTCCTTTTATATTTATTCCGGCGGTGTTGTATTCGGTAAGAGGGAACTTATCGGACGCTTTAAATCTTAAGATATTACTTACTGGCGGAGGTAATTTTGCGCTTCAAATTATGTCATTTGCACTTCAATATATATTTACGCTCGGATTGTTAATATTTTTAATTTATAAATTATTAACCTCAATGCTGGATGACATATTGGCATTAAATATTTTTTACAGTATATCAATAGTGTTTTCATTTCTAACATTATACTCATACTGCGCAGACATGTATGATGATGTAATCCCGCCTTTAAAGTCTTAATTATAATAAATATTATTATCAAATTTAATTAAAAAAAATAAAAATCTGATAGCCTGTATTTCGTTTTGTTTTATTGCTTAACGACACAACATCAAGGCGGAGCGTCGCTTAGCGGAGCATTGGGTGGAGTTTAGCAATATAAAAACAAATACCGAGCAGAAGATTTTTATTTTTTTAATTATTAATTAGTTGCCTTAATTTATTTAAAACGGCAGATTTTTAAGTTTTTTAATTTGATTTCTGATTTCGGCGGCACGCTCAAAGTCCAAAATTGAAGCGGCTTTTTTCATTGATTTTTCAAGTTTATCAAGCAGTTTAGGTAAATCTTTTTGAGAAATATTATTCTCAACCATTTCTTCCGCGACAATATCTTCAATGTTTCTATAACTTGCAACAAGCTGGAGCAGGTTATTTTCTATCGGTTTTTTAATGGTTTGAGGTGTAATATTATGTTTTTTATTATATTCAAGCTGAATGTTTCTGCGTCTTTGAGTTTCCTTAATTGCCTTATCCATACTGTCTGTTACTTTATCGGCATACATAATAACTCTGGAACATACATTTCTTGCGGCTCTGCCGATAGTCTGAATTAAGCTGGTTTCGGAACGCAAAAATCCCTCTTTATCCGCGTCCATGATTGCGACAAGGGAAACTTCAGGGATATCAAGCCCCTCTCTCAGCAAATTGACTCCTATTAAGACATCAAAAACTCCTAAACGCAAATCGCGCAGTATTTCAACTCTTTCAATAGAGGTAATTTCGCTGTGCAGGTATCTTACCTTTATTCCTAATTGCAATAAATAGTCGCATAAATCCTCTGCCATTTTTTTAGTTAAAGTAGTAACAAGCACGCGTTCTTTTTTATCAGCCGTAATTTTTATTTCTTTAATCAAGTCATCAACTTGATTTAATGTGGGGCGGACAAAAATTTCGGGGTCAACAAGTCCGGTGGGTCTTATAATTTGTTCAACCAATTGAGATGATACTTCACGTTCAAAATCGGCCGGGGTTGCGGAAACAAAAATTTTCTGTCCGACCTTTGACCAAAATTCCTCAATTTTAAGCGGTCTGTTATCTTTAGCACTCGGCAGTCTGAAACCGTAATCTACAAGCACGGTTTTTCTTGCTTGGTCTCCGTTATACATTGCTTTTAACTGCGGAATTGATACGTGGGATTCATCTATTACAAGCAAAAAATCGTCATTAAAGTAATCCAATAAAGTGGAAGGTGCACTCCCCGGGGCTCTGCGCTCAATAATACGCGAATAATTCTCAATTCCGCTGCAATAACCCATTTCTTTTATCATTTCAATATCGTAATTAGTTCTTTGATAAATCCTTTGAGCTTCAATTAATTTATTCTCAAATTCAAACTTTTTAACCTGTTCTTGCAATTCCTGTCTTATGAGAGCAATTGTTTGTTCTTTGTCGTTTCCATCCGATAAATAGTGTACTGCGGGAAATATAACGGTAGAGTCAAGTTCTTCAATAATTTCGCCCGAAACGGGATTAATTCTGACAATACGTTCAACTTCATCGCCGAACAAATAAATTCTTGTAATCATTTTTTCATAGGCAGGCATTATTTCAATAATATCGCCTCTTGGTCTGAATGTTGAGCGGGTGAGTTCCAAATCGTTTCTGTTATATTGAATTTTAACAAGTTCTTTTAAAAAAGCGTTTCTGTCTATTTCGTCGCCGACTTCAATTTTTAAAGCCGAGGAAAGATATTGTTCGGGCAAACCTAAGCCGTAAATACAGCTTACGGAAGCAACTACGATTACATCATTTCTCTCATATAAACTTCTTGTGGTGTTGTGTCTTAATCTGTCTATTTCATCGTTTATAGTGGCGGATTTTTCAATATATGTATCGCTTCTGGGAATATATGCTTCGGGCTGATAGTAGTCATAGTAGCTGATAAAATATTCAACGGCATTATCGGGGAAAAG
>CANQZO010000191.1 GCA_947628355.1 Candidatus Gastranaerophilales bacterium
CGTATCCTTTCAAAGTTATATTATCATATCGCTTATTACAAAACAACTTTTAAATTCAATTTTTTAGTGATATGCTTCTTTAAAAAGGATATTGGCTTGAAGCATTTAATAAGATACATTTGGGGATTTTCAATAATCATATTTATACAATATATTTGTAATATTGCGGTAAAGATGTTCCATTTGCTACTGCCTGCCCCGATTTTGGGTTTGATAATATTCTCCTGCCTCATACAACTGAATATTATAAAAAAAGAATGGATTGAAGATATATGTGCTCTTTTGTTAAAAAATATGCCTGTTATGTTTGTACCTTTGCTTGTCGGGATTATTGTTTATTATTCAATAATAGAAAAAAATCTTATTCCGATATTGATAAATGTCATTGTTACTGCTACATTAACACTCTTATTAACTGCAATTATAACAGATAACATAATTAAATATATAAGACTGCGCAAAATGAGGAAAATGAAAAATGATTAATCCTTTAGGAATTATTGCGACGGTTTTAATATACGAACTTGCTCTATGGCTGAAACGGCAAAAACAGTTTAAGTTTATAAATGCAAATGTATTCACGGGTGTTATTTTAATATTGATTTTGTATTTTTTTAAAATAGATTATACAAAATATAATGAATCGGCCTGTTTTTTAACTTTATTGCTCGGACCGGCAACAATAGCACTCGGGTATCCGTTATCCGAAAATATAGACCTGCTGACTAAAAATAAAAGGGCAATATATACAGGATTTGGAGTGGGAATTTTAACAGCACTCTTAACAAGCTATTTTATAGGCAAAGTTTTTCATTCCGATTGGCAGATTATAACCTCATTAATGCCAAAATCAGTAACAACACCGATTGCTCTTGAAATATCCAAGGCAATAGGAGGAATACCCGAGCTTACGGCAGGCTTAGTCGCATTAACAGGAATATACGGTGCGGTATTCGGTCATAAGCTGTTAAAACTTATTCATATAAAAAGTGATATATCTATAGGTATTGCAATCGGTGCGGCAAGCCATGTACTCGGAACATCAAGCTGTATTGAAAAGAATCGTCCCAAACAAGTTGTTATGGCAACTCTTGCACTAATTATAACAGGGATTGTAACAACAATTATCTGTATATGGATTTTTAATTAGTTGATTGCATTAATCTCCATTGGAGATTAACAGCTTTATCTTTTATTTTATCAGTTAAAGAGTGAGGAATGACAGTTGTCTTAGTTTTTCCATCAGAAGTTTTAACGGTAATTGACTTGATTTGACTTGGTTTGTGATTTAAGAAATCATTTGAAATTGTTGTAGTTCTGCCTTGATTATCAGTTATTACTATTGATTGAGGTTTATGAGCATTATGATAGTAACTGTTAAAATCACGATTATATATAACATCCTTCAACACTTGACCGTCTGTATCAAAAGTCTTTATTTCAGCAATATCTCCTGAAGCATTTTTAATGATTTTCATTTTCGCAACACCGTTTACGGGCGGATTAAAATCAGATTCAATAAATGTTCCTGCCATAACATCACTTTTTATTTTATCAGTTCTGACAGTTCCGGATTTTAATTGGGTAGTAACAGTTTCAATTGTTTCTTCACTTGGTATTTCTTTAAGGAAAAAATCCTTTTGGCTTGTTTCGTTGGCTTCAATTTGACTTTCATTATCAGATGTTGTTATATTTTTTCCCGAGTTCATAATAGCCATTGATATTATTCTTTCAATAAGTTTTGGCTTGTTAACTGCTTTGTTATTGCCTGCTCTAAAATTTTGATATAACCCTATTGAACAATTAGTAGATTTTATATTCATTTCTTGCCCTTTCGTTGTTTTTTCAAAAACGTGGACATGATAAAATTTGCTAATTATTTTTTTAAAAAAAGAGCATTTATAAAATCATCTGTATTAAAAAGTTTTAAATCTTCAAGTTTTTCGCCTACACCGATAAGTTTTACAGGTAGTTTAAATTCTTTTGCAATAGCAATAATAATTCCGCCTTTTGCACTGCCGTCAAGTTTTGTAAGGGCAACAGATGTTAAATTTACTGCTTCGGAAAACTGTTTGGCCTGTGATAAGCCGTTTTGACCCGTATTTGCATCTAACACAAGTATGCTTTCTTTTAAAGCCGCCGGTGCAAGTTTATCTATAACGGATTTGATTTTATTTAATTCCTGCATTAAGTTATGCTTATTTTGGAGTCTGCCTGCAGTATCAATAATTAATACGTCATAATTTTCGTTTTGCGCTTTTTTTATTGAATCATACACAACAGCAGCAGGGTCAATGCCGTCTTTTCTGACTATATCAACTTGAGCACGTTTAGCCCATATATCAAGCTGTTCTTCGGCAGCAGCTCTAAATGTATCTGCAGCAGCTAATAATACCTTTTTACCAGATAGCTTAAAATTATTTGCAAGTTTAGCAATTAATGTTGTTTTCCCTGCACCGTTAACACCCGTAACAAAATATATATTTAATTCGTTGTCATTGAAATTAAGCGCAGTATCGCCTGCTTCTTCCAATACTTGTTTGAATTCGTTTTTTAAAAATTCTCTTATCTGTGACGGCTTAACTTTGGTTTGTTTCCTTAATTTATCAGTTATAGAAGAAGCAAGATTGACGCCTAAATCAGCTTTAATAAGCAAATCTTCCATATCATCAAGGATAAAGTCATCAAATTCTTCTTCATCTTCAACAGTGGAAACAACATCACTTACAAGATTTTGAGCCGTATTTGAAATAGTATTTTTTAATTTTTCAAAAGAAAAACTCCAAAAAGATTTTTCTTTTTCATTATCATTTTTTTTGAAAAAATCAAACATAAAAATCCTTATTTAAGGTTATTTTCAATAACAACTTTGCCTAAAATACCGTTAACAAAGGCACCTGAATCGTCCGTGGAATACTTTTTAGCAAGCTCAACCGCTTCATCAATAACAACTTTTACGGGTGTGTTTTTAATATATAAAAGTTCGCTTATTGCAATACTCAGTATGTCTTTATCCATTTTAACCAATCTGTTTATATCCCAGCCTAACGCAAATTTTTTAATCTGCTCGTCGATATCATTTTTGTGTTCTTTGTATGCATTAGCAATTTGTAAGATATATTTTTTGACATCCGAATTTTCTTCCAGTGTGGCCATCTCTGCTATTTCAATTGCAAGCATCGTTTTTTCGGCAATATTAAGCAGTTCATCAAGTTTTGCCTGCATATCTGCAGTTGTCGGAATCGGAACCGGAATGTTTGATACATCAATTGGCCGTTCCAAATTATTAGGATGATTTGATTCGTATTCTTCAATATATTCTTTCATTTCCAATATGGAAACAGCCGCAGAGTTAAGTTCATCTGTTGAGTTATTGGTAAGGGTTCTTACCGATTTTAAAATGATATCTTGAAAATCCCATTTGTTTTGATTTTCTATTGATTGAGTCTGTGAAAATAATATTAAAGCTAATTCTCTTGCTGCTCTGCGTGCTTGCATTTTTTACGTCCTTATAAATATATTATGTATTTATTAACCCATAAAAAAAAATAAAAGTATATAGCGTATTTAAAATGTCTTGACATTTAATTTCGCTCTTAATAATATATAATAGTTACAGGTAATGGGACGTCGCCAAGTGGTAAGGCACCTGGTTTTGGTCCAGGCATCTCGGAGGTTCGAATCCTTCCGTCCCAGC
>CANQZO010000192.1 GCA_947628355.1 Candidatus Gastranaerophilales bacterium
AGACCTTATGGTTCTATTGAAACAGTTGAACTTAATCACGGGCCTAAAGTTGATAACACTGCTTGGGGTTCTTTCTTTGGAGGCGACAGCGAACTAATAGAATTGGGCAACGGATGGGACGGTATGTTCGGTGTATATGCCGGTTATAACGGTTCTCATCAAAGTTATGACGGAATCAGCATATATCAAAACGGAGGCACACTGGGTTTAGTCGGTATGGCTTATAAAAACGATTTCTTTACAGGATTAACTGTTAACGTAGGAGCTAATGTTGCTGATTCTACTTCAAGATACGGTGATGAAGATTTTACAATGTTATTATCCGGTATCGCTTCTAAAACAGGTTACAACTGGGAATTAGCTGACGGTAAATTCATTATTCAGCCAAGCTGGCTAATGTCTTACTCTTTTATTAATACTTATGATTACACTAACGCAGCAGGTATAGGAATTGACGCAGACGCATTACATGCGCTTCAGTTAGAACCGGGATTAAAATTCATAGGTAATTTAAATAACGGCTGGCAGCCTTATGCAGGTGTAAGCGTTGTTTGGAACATAATGGATAAGACACATTTTCAAGCAAGTGACGCTACACTGCCTGAGTTAAGTGTAAAACCGTTTGTTAAATATGGAGTAGGTATCAGAAAAACATGGGGTGAAAGACTTACAGGATTTGCTCAAACATTTTTAATGGGCGGAGGAAGAAACGGTGTAGGAATTCAAGCAGGCGTAAGATGGGCATTAGGAAAATCTGTTATTCCTAAACACGCTAACTCCACCGGCGAGAAAAAATATATTAAAGCTGATAATACAAAATCTAATCAACAAACAATTTAAAATTAATTAATCATCTTAATTTCTCTAAAAGATCTGTTTATCAACAGGTCTTTTTTTTATTTATAATATTGATTTTATCATTTTTTCGGAATAAAATTTTAATGGAATAATTAGGATAGTTAGGGAAAGTTCTGCCCGCGGAGGAAAAAAGATGTCAAAAAGACGCGTAGTAGTAACAGGTATGGGATGTGTAACACCTTACGGAATAGGTGTTGATAAGTTATGGACAAATCTTATAAACGGGATTAGCGGAATAACGGAACATAAACTTGATAAAGAAAAACATCTTGTAAAAGTAGCGGGACAAGTGCCCGATGATATAGATGTTGAAGCATATATTGACCCTAAAGAAGCTAAAAGACTTGATAAAAGTATAATTTATGCTCTTATTGCGGCAGAAGAAGCATATAAAGATTCAAAACTGGACTTAACAAAAGAAGATTTAACAAGAATAGGAACAATAGTATCAACCGCAGCGGGCGGACTGGTTGTTGTTACAACGGGTTATGAAGATATGATGAAAAGAGGGTTTCATAAATGCTCTCCGTTTACCGTTCCTATGATGATAGCAAATATGGCGTCGGGCAAAGTTTCAATTAAATTCGGATTAAGAGGCCCGAGTAAAGCAGTATTATCAGCGTGTGCAACGGGTGCGCATTCAGTCGGCGACTGCTGCCGTACAATACAATACGGGGACGCTGATATAATGTTCGCAGGCGGTGCGGAATCAAGCGTTTGTGATTTCGGCTTAGGCGCTTTTACAAGTGCAAGAACACTATCAAAAAGCACAAGACCGCCAAAAGAAGTATCAAGACCTTATGACAAAGACCGTGACGGGTTTGTACTATCTGAGGGCGGAGCAGTGTTAATACTTGAAGAAAGAGAACACGCACTTGCGCGCGGAGCAAGAATTTATGCCGAAATAACAGGCTACGGACAAAGCTCGGACGCTTATGATATGGTAGCACCTGACCCCGAGGGTAAAGGTGCGGAACTTGCTATTCGCAACTGCTTAAAAGAAGCAAACAAACAGCCTCAAGATGTTGATTATATAAATATGCACGGAACAAGCACTCATTTGGGCGACTTGGCAGAGTCCAACACGGTTGCAAGAATATTCGGCGACAGAAAAGCTAATACAAACCTCTGTGTAAGCTCAACTAAATCCATGACAGGCCACATGCTTGGTGCGGCAGGTTCTACGGAAGCTATTGTTGCGGTTAAAACAATAGTAGAGGGCATAGTCCCGCCTACAATTAACCTCATTAATTTAGACCCCGAAGCTGCCGATTTGGATTATGTAGCTAATCAATCAAAGAAAAAAGAGGTTAAAACTGCACTATCTAACTCATTCGGATTTGGCGGACATAATGCCGTTTTAATGTTTGAAAAGGTTTAAAAATCTATTTGATTTTCTTTAATACTTCGACAATGCGTTTTGAAGCAAGCCCGTCGCCGTACGGATTTACGGCTTCTGACATGCGTTTATATTCGCTTTTATCATCAAGCAGTAATTGAACGGTTGAAACTATTTTATTTTTATCCGTTCCGACAAGTTTTACGGTGCCGTATTCAACAGCTTCGGGGCGCTCCGTAGTATCTCTTAAAACCAATACAGGCTTCCCGAGCGACGGCGCTTCCTCTTGCACTCCGCCCGAATCAGTTAAAATAATATGCGACTTTTTCATTAAAGCGCAAAACTGCGCATACTCTAACGGTTTTATTAAATGTATTCTGTCTATTCCGTCTAAAAGCTCATAAACAGGCTTTTGCACATTTGGGTTCGGGTGTACGGGATAAACCACTTGAATATCCTTATTTTTCTCAACCAGCTCTAAAACAGCTCTGCATATATTTTTTATCGGTTCGCCAAAATTCTCGCGCCTGTGTGATGTCATCAGAATTGTTTTTAAATCATCTTTTAAACCTATATCGTTTAAATCCGCCTTAACATTTTCAACAGTATAAAGCAGAGCGTCAATTACGGTATTGCCCGTTTTATAAATATGCTCTTTCGGTATCTGTGATTTTATAAGGTTCTCGCAGGATTTATCCGTCGGGGCAAAATGATAAGTACAGACGCTGTCAACAAAAACTCTGTTTATTTCCTCGGGGAAAGGATAGTATTTATCAAAAGTTCTAAGCCCCGCTTCAACATGCCCGGCGGGCACTTTGGCATAAAAAGCACTTAAAGCTGCTGCCATTGAGGTTGTAGTATCACCATGCACCAAAACTATATCCGGGCTGACTTTTTCAATTACATCCTTTGTTTTTAAAAGCACATCAGATGTCAGCGACCACAAATTTTGGTTATCTTTCATAATATCAAGGTCAAAATCGGGTTTTATATTAAAAAGTCCAAGTACCTGATCCAAAATCTGCCTGTGCTGAGCGGTTACGCAAACTATACTTTCAAGGCAATCGGAATTTTTTTCGATTTCTTTAACAAGAGGCGCCATTTTTATAGCCTCCGGGCGGGTGCCGAATATTGTTAATACTTTTATTTTACTGTTCATTTAGATATTAACTGCCTCTCTTACTTTTGCCATTGTTTTTTCAGCCTCACAAGACGCTTTTTTAGCGCCTTCACGTATAATATCACGGACTTTTTCCGTATCTCTTGCAAGTTCAATACGTTTTTGCCTTATGGGCGCAAATTTTTCATTAATAATTCTGCCTAATTGACGCTTACAATCCGCACAGCCTCTTTGTCCCGCTTTACATTCGCAGTTAACCTGCTTAACGGTTTCACTGTCCGCAAAAATTTCATAATATTTATACGCGACCTCGCATTTATCGGGGTGCCCCGGGTCATCTTTTCTTGCACGGCTTCTGTCTGTAATACACTG
>CANQZO010000193.1 GCA_947628355.1 Candidatus Gastranaerophilales bacterium
GAACATGGTATCTGCCTTGCATTTTCGGGCGGGGTCGACTCGTCTTTGCTTTTATACTTATGCAAAAACTTAAATATAACCGCTGTTACATTTAAAACCTTATTTTTAACAGATGATGAAATAAATAATACAATTAAAATTACTGAAAAATATTCGGTAAAACACATAATTTTAGAGGTTAATCCGCTTGATAACGAGAATATAATAAATAATCCGCCTGACAGATGTTATCACTGCAAATATGCTCTTTTTAGCGAATTAAAAGATTTTTGCGCAAAAAACAATATAAAATATATTATTGACGGAACAAACGCAAATGACCTTACTACATACCGCCCGGGATTAAAAGCACTTAAAGAGCTTGATATTATTTCACCGTTTGCCAAATTCAATATTACAAAAGAAGAAATACGAGATTTTGCAAAAGAACAGGAACTTGAATTTTATAATAAACCAGCTGTTCCTTGTATTGCAACACGTTTCCCTTATAATACAAGGCTGGAAGCTAAAAAAATTGAAACTGTAAAACAAGGTGAAAATATACTAAAAGAATACGGGTTTTCAGTTCTAAGGGTGCGTATGCACGCGGATATTGCAAGAATAGAAGTGCCGAAAGAGGACTTTGATAAATTATTAAAACTCTCTTGCCATATCATTGAAAAATTTAAAAAAATCGGGTTTAACTATATTACGCTTGACCTTGAGGGTTTACGAAGCGGCAGTATGGATAAAAATTTGAAAAAAAAATAATATTAAAAAACCTGCTTTATGCAGGTTCTTTAATTATAAAACGTCGGTTTCGGTTGATTTTAGGGGAACTCCCATTATTTTTTCAAGGTTTGCCGCTGATACATGGTAATTTAAAAGAGTATTGTAATAATCAAGCTGTGAGTTTCTATAAGTAGTTTCAGCGTCTTTTAATTCTATTGCATCGCCCAAACCTACTTTATATCTGCCTGAAGCCTGATCATACTGTTCTTTTGCCTGGTCCATTGATAATTTGGCAACACCGATACTCTCTTGCGCGGTTGTTAAGTTTAAATAAGCCTGTTTTACCTCAAAATATATATTTTGTTTGGTATTTTCGTAATCCGCTAAATCTCTTTTATAAGTAGCTTTTGCTTCATCAACCTGCTTTTTTAATTGCAATAAATTAACGGTTTGATAATTTAACTGAGCTCCGATTTGATATCCGTAATCGGTATCCATCTGCTTTCCCCCTCTTGAATATGAAGCAAAACCCGATAAGTTAGGGGTAAATGCACGTTTTGAAGCTCTAACCAATAGTTCTGAAGCGTCGGCTTTCTTTTTCGCTGCTAACAGTTCGGGACTTGTATCAAATGCAGTATTTACCGCATTTTCAATACTTATATCATACCCCGTCGTTTTTAAGTTATCTGTTACATCATAGTCGGAATAATCAGGCGTACCCATTGCGTTACTCAATTGAACATAAGCTATTTTTAACGTGTTTTGAGCCTGCAAAAGACTTAATTTAGCACGGCCTAAATTGTGTTCAGCTGTAAGAACATCTATTTTTGCCTTTGTTCCGATATTATAATATGCTTTTGCCTGCTCTAAGTGCAGAGTATAATCTTTTACGGTGTCTTCATATACTTTTACCTGCTGCTGAGCAAACAGTAAATTATAATATGCTTGTTTTACGGTAAATACAACGGTATTAATACTGTTTTCCAAACTAAACTTGGCGGATTCATAAGTTCTTTTAGCTAAATCCGCCTGCGCTTTTGTTTTTCCGAAGTCAAATAACAGCATATTGCCCGAAAGAGTAGGAGTATAAAACATATCATACTGCTGAATCGGAAATGCGAAATTTGACATTTGCATATCATTTCTTGAATAGCTTAATCCTGCCGAAAATGTCGGAAAATAATTAGCCCATGCCTGCGCTATTCTGCTTTTATAAATTTCTGCATTACTCATTGCGGATTGGATTGCAGGATGTTTTTCAAGTGCAATTTTAACACATTCATCCACTTCCATTATTCTTGTTGTATTAACGCTTCCATGATATGCAGTATCGGTTAAAACAGTTTGAGTTTCCCCTTTATCCACAGCGGCAATTTCATTTGATTGTTCTTTTGTTTCAACTGTTGCAGGTACATTTTGCTGAACCGTTTTTAATGTTTTTTTTGCTTCTTTTTCAGCTTTTTTTTGTTCTTTTTTTAATTCTTTAGCTTTTTTCTTTTGTTCTTTTTCAACTGATTTTATTGTTTTTATTTCTTCTTTTTCGGGTTCAACCGCCTTAACATCCTTTGCGCTTTCTATTTTTGGAGTTTTAGGCGATTTACGTTTATAAAATATATTTTTAACCTTTTGTTTAAAAGTTGTTTTTACTTTAACAGTTTGCGGCTGCGCTGTTGTTTCGGGAAGTACGGGTGCAAGTTCCTGCACATATTCTTCACTCATCTCAACATTTACTTCCGCCTCCTGTGCCATTGCAGGAACGCTTAACAATAAAAACATCAATATAAATAATTTTTTATTCATCTTTCCACTCTACTCTATATTTAATTTTCGTTTGTTTGTTTTTTTCTTTTTGCCATATTTTCAACTAATGATTGAACAAGTACATAAAAAACAGGTGTTAATATAGTACCGATTGTAGCAGCTGCTGTCATACCTCCGAAAACCGTTGAACCGACTGATATTCTGCTTTGAGCACCCGCACCCGTTGCAAATACCATAGGTAATACTCCGAATACAAATGCTAAAGCCGTCATCATAATAGCTCTAAATCTTATTCTTGCAGCTTCTATTGCTGCGTCTTCTATACTTAGACCTTTATTTTCATGTAAATCCTTAGCAAATTCAACGATTAATATGGATTGTTTTGCTGCAATACCAATCAAGGCAATCATACCAACTTGAGAATACAAGTCAAACGATTGACCTAACATCATCTGGAATATCAACGCACCTAACGCGGCAACAGGAGCAATTAATAATACCGCAACAGGTATTGACCAGCTTTCATAAAGAGCAACTAAGAACAAGTAAACGAATGTCAGTGCCAATGCGATAACTATGCCTGTTTGTCCTGATGACTCACGTTCTTGCAATGAAGTACCCGACCAGTCATAACCTACATCTTTTGGCAGAGTCTTTGTTGCAACCTGTTCCATTGACTTCATTGCTTCACCCGAGCTCTTGCCTGCAGCGCCTTGACCGGAAAACTGTACGCTTCTATACTGGTTAAATCTCGTAATTGAAGCAGCACCGACAGTTTGTTCAATGCTTATCATTGTCATTAAAGGTACCATTTGACCTTTCATATTTTTAACATATATTTTCTCAATGTCTGTTGCTTTATTTCTGAAATCGTCTTCCGCTTGCATTTGAACCTTAAATACACGTCCTAATTTATTAAAGTCGTTTATATAATAAGAACCTAAAGTTGAAGCTAATGTTGAATATAACTCTTGTATATTAACATTTTGCGCTAAGACTTTTTCATAATCAATATTTAATCTGTATTGCGGTACGTTTGCTTGATATGTTGTATAAACACTGCTTAAACCTTTATCCTGGTTAGCAGCATAAGTTAATTGATTTGCGAATTTTTCAATATCCTGCAAAGAGTGTTCGCCTTTTGAGAGCATTTGGAACTCAAAACCGCCTAACATACTCATACCTGATATTGCA
>CANQZO010000194.1 GCA_947628355.1 Candidatus Gastranaerophilales bacterium
TCGAGCATACATAGTATATCCCCAGTTGGATTTTGTATAACCGGAATATGAAGCATCCACAGTCTGCGGATATCTTATGTAATCAAGATTTATTCCGTCGGGCTTATATTTTGTAATAATTTCCGTCAATATCCCGAGCAGATATGTTTGCACCTGCGGATTTGCGGGATCTAAAAAGTATCCGTTATGCTCTGATAATGAGGGAACGGGATACAATGAATCATAATTAGCAAGTCTTTTATTTGCCCACAAAGGATATACGCTTAACACATGGTTTGGTGTATATTGCGGATTATCAATCCCGGCATAAAAGGTCTCAAACCATATATGAATTTTCATTGTCCGCTTATGTGCTTCTTTTATCCAAACTTCCAAGGGATCAAACCCTTTAAATTCTTCTCTCTGCCAAATTACTCCGTTTGTACGCATATACTCACTTGGGTATATTGTTTTCCCATGAAAATAAGTTTCCAAAAATATATCCGTTATTCCTGCGGATTGTATTCTTTCAATTGTCTTTATTATTTCCGCAGAGGAAGTTTCTACAGGACGAACCCATACCCCTTTTAATTCATTTGCATTATACGGTATTGCATTTTTTATAGCGGAATTTAATGCTTCCATTG
Source organism: Candidatus Gastranaerophilales bacterium (assembly GCA_947628355.1). GTDB lineage: Bacteria > Cyanobacteriota > Vampirovibrionia > Gastranaerophilales > Gastranaerophilaceae > Avigastranaerophilus. The sequence continues at coordinate 627 of CANQZO010000194.1, forward strand.
CACCATTAATATACGTTTGAGTTTTTTCGGGCTTTTTCTCGGCTTTTCTTAAGTACTCTTTTGAACTTTCCAAAAATTCACCCGCTTTTTTATCGTTATATAAAATATCAAACTTTTTGTAATATTCAACAAGGGAATTAACCTCGGTAAGTTTCTGTTTTGCAGCATACATAAGGCTTTCGGGAGTTAAAAATACTTTTATCATGCCTGATGAATAATCAATATAAACTTTAGACCCAATTTGAATATTTTTAGTAATCCAATTTTTAGCACTTCCATGCCCCGAAATAACGAAACCGTTTTTCGGAATAATAGAATCCGCGCCGTTTAACCTGACTACCATGTTATCTTCAATTATAGCTTCCGTACCGAATTCGTTAGTTCCTGTTCTGTATCCGTATGCGGGAGTATAAACAATTAATTGATTTGGTCCTCTCAACCCCGGATAATATGAATTAGGGTTATTAACTTTTGACGGATCTATTGCATTATATGTTTTTTGTTCTTCTTGATATATAATTCCATCAGGTCTTGTAGGGAGCGTATAATTGAACATTTTTTGGTTTAATTCAATAGGTACATTTTGAGGTTTTTCATTCACTGATACAACTTGCGTGTTTTTCTTATCATCATTGGCAAACAAACGCATATTATCGCTTAAATCGGAAGAATACACGGCATTCTGCGAAATAAAAACAAATAAAAATAAAATCCCTAACAATCTTCTCATACTTAATATGTTAATACAAAATTAAAAAAAGATTAACTATTAAAGAATAATTGATTTTTTATATTAATATGAAAATAAGGAGATTTTAAATGGAATATAAAGATTATTATAAAATATTAGGTGTTGAAAGAAGTGCAACAGAAGCACAGATAAAATCAGCATACAGAAAACTTGCAAGAAAATATCATCCGGATGTAAATAAATCGGCAGATGCCGTAAATAAATTTAAAGATATAAATGAGGCCTACGAAGTGTTATCCGACAAAGAAAAGAAAAGCAGGTATGACAGTTTAGGCGCAAACTGGCAGCAAGGTGCTAATTTTACACCACCTCCGGGATTTGAGGGATTTAATTTTAATCAAGGCGGATTTTCACAAGGATTTGCAGGTGCCGGAGATTTTTCAGACTTTTTCAGTTCAATTTTTGGCGACCTTATGGGCGCAGGCGCAAGAACAAGTACAAGACGTACAAATAGAGGTGCTTCTCAAGGATTTTCTTATGAAGATTTATTTAACGGTGCCTCGCAAACACGCAGAAGCAATCAAACCGCACAAAACGCTCAAGAAAACCTTGACATTACTCAAGAACTTAATATAACAGCTAAAGATTTAATCGGAGATAAACCCGTCAGCGTTAAAATGAACACTGTTGAAAAATGCTTAAAGTGTTCGGGCGGCGGCAGTTTTTGCTCGGAATGCGGAGGAACGGGGATTGTAAGTAAATCAAGGACTTTAACGGTAAAAATTCCTAAAGGTGTTAAAGAAGGGCAAAAAATAAGACTTAAAGGCGAAGGAAAGTCTGACGGCTACGGTAAAAAAGGCGACTTGTATTTCATTATAAAATTCAAAGATAACGAATACATAATTGACGGTGAAAACCTCACTAAAAATATTGAAATAACACCAGCTGAAGCTGTTTTAGGGTGCAAAAAAGATATATCAACTCTGCATGGAATTATTAATATTAAAATTCCTCCTCAGTCGGGGTACGGAAAAACTTTAAGATTAAAAGATTTAGGTCTGCCTAAAAAAACAGGCGGGTTCGGAAATCTTAATGTTAAAATAATTATTAACATTCCGTCAACAATCTCTGATAAACAAAAAGAGCTTTATAAAAAATTACTTGAGCTTGAATAACCTATCCTTTAAGAAATATTTTTTTGCCTGTATGCGCCTCATTTTGAGCTATAAATTTTTTATAATCCTCAGATTCTAATATCAGTCCCCTGCCCTCTTGAATTTTAAATCCGCATTTATCCGTATAAAAGGGAATTGAAGATGTTGTGGGAATACTTATATGAACCAAGTGCGATTTTTCTTTTTGGGCAAGTTTAGTAACAAATGCTAATAAAGTTTCTCCCACGTATTTTACGGTTCTTGATGTATTATTTTTAGCGAAACGGGGATTTGTTTCAAAAAATATTACTGTTTTTGGTGATTTTTTTCTTTCAGAACGAACCTTTATGAAGCCTAAACAGTTATTATTAGTATCTTCCATTACATAAAACTTTTCATGATCACTAAAATCCCTAAGTTCTTCATCCATATTTTTCCAATAAATTGAATTTTTCCACTGTAAAGAACGATTATAATCTAAAAAATAATCAGAATCATCATTAGGATTAAGGCTGTATATTCCGCATTTACAGGGCAAATTGTTTTTTAATATGTGACATTTAGCCTCTAATCTTTTTCCAAATGAAAATGAACTGTTTATAACCGAAATTTTCATATTTATATAAACTCCATAAAAAAAATATTTGCATAAAGCTCCTGCTACTATGATATACTAAACAAAAAAAGAGGTTTATATGAATTTAAAAATATATCAAACAGGTCCATTAGAAGTAAACACATATGTTTTAACCGATGAACAATCGAAAGAAGCGGTTATTATTGACATTGGCGGAAATTTTGAACAAATAAAAAAAGAAACAGAAGAACAGGGCTGTACAATTAAATTCATATTAAATACTCACGGGCACTTTGACCATATAATAGGCGAAACGGAAATACAAAAAAAGTATCCCGAAATCCCGATATACATCAATCAAGATGAGGAACTTCACTATAATAATATAAATGAAGAACTTAAAATGTGGAGATTTAATATCAACTCGGAAGTTTTAAAACCTTCAAAATTCATTGACGAAAACACAAAACTTTCAATAGGAAGTCATGAAATAAAAATATTTAATACTCCGGGGCATTCAAAAGGCAGTTTATCTTTTTATGTCGACGGCAAACTCTTTTCCGGTGACGCCCTGTTTAAACACAGTATAGGCAGAACTGATTTTAAACAG
>CANQZO010000195.1 GCA_947628355.1 Candidatus Gastranaerophilales bacterium
CAAAGCCTATGATTTGGGCTGTACTTTATTTGATACCGCAGAAGCCTATGGCTATGCTAATGAAGAATTGGTAGGCAAAGCCGTTAAACCTTTTAGAGATAAGATAATTTTAACAACAAAATTTGTTCCTGTATTTCAAGAAGGTCAAGAAATCCCCGAGGGCAAGTTATCTAAAAAAGGAGTAACAAATGCCCTAAATGACTCTCTAAAACGCCTTCAAACAGACTATATTGATATTTATTATGAACATAGAGTTCCATTAGATAGCAGGGTTGAAGATGTGGCGCAATGGATGAGCGAATTTATAAAAGAAGGTAAAATCAGAGCTTGGGGACAATCGCAATCAACGGTTGAACAAATTAAAAGAGCTCACGCAGTTTGTCCGCTATCCGCTATTCAATCCGAATATTCCATGATGGAGAGAATGTTTGAGCGTGATGTAATTCCTCTTTGTAAAGAATTAAATATTGGGTTTGTTGCGTTTTCTCCTATGGCAAGCGGATTTTTATCCGGTAAATATAACAAAAATACGCAGTATAAAGGCGATGACGTTAGACGAGTTATAACAAGATTTAATCCTGAAAATGTTGAAAAAAACCAACCTTTACTTGATTTATTAAACGAAGTTGCCACAAAAAAAGGAGCAACACCGGCTCAAATATCTCTTGCTTGGATGTTACATAAAAATGATTTTGTAGTACCTATTCCCGGTATGAGAAAAGATGAAAGAGTGGTTGAAAACTTGGGTGCAGCCGATATTACTTTGACAGAAGAAGAATTTAACAATATTGAAACAGAGTTAAATAAAATCACAATTTACGGCAATAGAACCGATGAAGACATCCATAAATTAGGTAGTGTTAAAGCAATGTAATAAAAACAAACAATATTTTAAAAGCTGATAATTTAATTATCAGCTTTTATTTTTTTTCAAATTTTCAAAACGGTCTTTTCCGAAATAATCAAACTAAGCGTACACTTCAAACACACAGCCAAAATGCAGACAGGGGAATAGTTTTAATTCAACTTTCCGTAATAATCATACTAACCGTTTATCCAAAAAAAGTCCAAAAAGACCGTTTTGTAAACGGATAGTTTGATTATTTCCGACAGCTAAAACCCAAACAGGAAGCCAACTTTCCGTAAAAATCAAACTAACCGTAAATATCAAACTACTCAATTAACTACATACTCAATTAGTAACAATCAAATTACTCTTTCCAATACAACATTATAATCAAATAAAAAAGGCTTTCATTTCTGAAAGTCTTTTAATGGCTGGGACGGAAGGATTCGAACCTCCGAGATGCCTGGACCAAAACCAGGTGCCTTACCACTTGGCGACGTCCCATTAACATCGACTATTATATATTATTAAGTCTTAATTAAAATGTCAAGATATTTTATTTTTTCTTGTATACTTTTATTTTTTTTTATGGCTTAATTATATTTATAATAATATTTTTATAAGGATTGTATTTTTATGCAAGCAAGACGTGCCGCAAGAGAGTTAGCTCTAATTCTTTTTTCACAAATGGATAACATTCAAAATCTCAACAAATGGGATTTTCAAGATATTGTTTTAAAATCTGTTAGAATGCTTACTAACAGTTCTACTGATGATTTAAAATCAGCTACCGCTTCAATATTAGAAATGAAAGAATTTATTGAAAATTATGAATCTAATCATAAAAAAAATCTTGAACGACCTATCGAAGTTAACAATATTCCTGTTCCTATTCCGCTTACATCTGACATGCAAAATAAATTAGATGAGTTGCTTAATATTGCCGAAAAAACTATGCTCGCCATTGAAATAGCTGAAATGGTTACTCTTGAAGAAAATACTGATGTCAAAGATTATATTATTAAAATTACCAATACTTTCAAAGAACATAAATCTGATATAGATTCTCAAATTAAAAAATTTGCCCTCGGTTGGGATATTAACAGGCTTGTTAAAATGGACAAAGATATTCTTAGAATAGCAATCAGCGAATTATTATTTATTAAAGAAGCTCCTCTTAAAGTAATAATTGATGAAGCTGTTGAATTGGCTAAAAAATATTCTACTGATGATTCCGCTTCTTTTGTTAATGGCATACTCGGTAAAGTTGTCATTGAAAATAATTTAAAATAATAATCAAGGATGTTATTATGTTTAATTTTTTCAAAAAAAATGAGTCTGATAATAATATTTCCAATGGAGATAAATTCAAATCTTTTTGGAATTTTTCATTTGAAAATTTAAAAAACACTCTCTCTAATACAACACAAAATCTTGTTAGTAATGTGGTTTCTGAAATCGAAGAAGAAGAAGAATTTGACGATTTTATTTTAGATGATATGGAAGATCTCCTTATTAAAGCTGATTTAGGCGTTGGTCTCGCCTCTTCTATTACTGATAAACTCAGAAAACAAACAAAAGTTAAACCTTCTCAAATTAAACAATTTTTAAAAGATGAATTCTCTCAAATCCTTAAAAATACCGGTAGTTCTGATTTGAATTATGAAGATGGCAAACTCAATATCTATTTCATTACCGGGGTAAATGGTGCGGGTAAAACAACTTTAATTGCTAAATTAGCTAATAATTTTCGTCTGTCCGGTAAAAAAGTACTTGTTGCTGCCGGTGATACTTTTAGAGCCGCAGCTGAAGAACAACTTGATATATGGGCTAAACGTGCTCAAGTCGATATTTATAGAAAAGATGGTATTGATTCTGCTGCAGTAGTTTTTGATGCTATTAAAAAAGCTCAAAATGAAAATTATGATATTTTACTTATTGATACAGCCGGAAGACTTCATAATAAAAAAAATTTAATGGAAGAATTAAATAAAATAAAATCTATAATTGATAAACTCGCTCCGGGTTCACTTAGAGAATCTATTCTTGTTTTAGATGCAAATACTGGGCAAAATGGTTTATCACAAGCAAAATTATTTTCTGAATCCGTTAATCTTACTTCTGTTGCTCTCACTAAATTGGATGGTAGTGCTAAGGGCGGCATTATTATTGCTATTGCAAAAGAATTTAATCTGCCTGTTAAATTAATTGGTGTCGGTGAAAAATTGGATGATTTAAAATTGTTTAATCCTGATGATTTTATTAATGCTTTATTCTTAAAATAAATCCTACAGTATAGATTTCACGTTTATTGTTTATATTATTTTATTTTCAATTTCAATTCTTGTTGATATTTATTTAATTTATAATCTTTTTACAATATCAATCCTTGTATTTTATACATAATAAATTTTACCCGATCAACTTTTAATATCTAAAAAATCTAAAATGGCATTTATAAAAGTTAAAGGATGAATGGGACAACCAGGTATATATAAATCTATCCTATGTTTTTCCATAAATTCTCTGTTTATTTTCGTTGAATCTTTAAAAATCCCGCCTGATATTGCACAAGCTCCGGTTAATATTACTATTTTCGGATCCGGTGTCGATTTATAACAATCTTCCAATGCATCTGCCATATTCTCTGTTATCGGCCCGGTAATAACTATTCCATCCGCATGTCTTGGTGAAGCAACAAAATCAATTCCAAATCTTCCCATATCAAAATTAACATTGGAACAAGCATTTAATTCCATCTCACAACCGTTACAGC
>CANQZO010000196.1 GCA_947628355.1 Candidatus Gastranaerophilales bacterium
GCCCTAAGGTCGCTGGCCATAAGATTAGCACCCGTAAGATTTTTTACTCCTTTAACAAGAGCATGATTACGTTCTTGATGAATATCAGCACCCATTTTACGAAGCTCGGGCACTTGCATAAATCTGTTTTCGTATAAACTTTCGGTAATAATACTAACTCCGTCTGCAACAGTAGCCAAAGTCATTGCCATAGACTGCAAATCTGTAGGAAACCCCGGGTAAGGCTGAGTAATAATATTTATTGCTTCAAGTTTTCTTTTGCATGAAACTTCAATTGAAGTGGGGTCAATAAGTTTAATATCAGCACCCATTTTAGAAAGTTTTGAAGTATAAAATGTTAAATGATTTGGGAATATATTTCTAATAATGCCTTTACCTTTAGTAGCAATGAAAGCAGCCATATAAGTTCCCGCTTCAATTCTGTCAGGTATGGTTGTATATTCTATAGGATGTATATCTTCCTGTTTAACACCGTTTATAACAATTTCAGAAGTACCTGCACCAATAATATCCGCGCCCATTGCGTTTAAGAAATTAGCCAAATCCGTAATTTCAGGTTCTTGAGCCGCATTTTGAATTCTTGTAGCACCCTCCGCCAAAACGGCGGCAAGCATAATATTTTCAGTTGCGCCAACAGACGGAATATCAAGATATATGTCATTACCTGTCAATTTTTTAGCTTTAGCGTGGACATATCCGTTTTCAATTTTAATCTCCGTACCTAATGCTTCCAGTCCTTTAATATGAAAATCAACTTTTCTTTCTCCGATAGCACAGCCACCCGGGAGTGCAACTACGGCTTCCTTACATCTGCCGACAAGAGCACCCAATACTATAAAAGAAGCTCTCATTCTGCTTACAAGTTCATAACCTGCTCTAACTCCGGTAAGATTGGAAGCATCTATTTTTATTGATTTTTCCTGTTTATCATAAGATGTTTTAGCGCCTAATTGTTCTAAAACATTAAGCATTATAACCACATCGGTAAGTTCGGGAACATTGTAGATTTTACTTTCGCCTTTAGCAAGCAATGCAGCTGCCATTAGCTTTAAAACCGCATTTTTTGCTCCGCTGATTAATACTTCACCCTTTAACTGTCTTCCGCCGGATATTCTGATTTTTTCCGTCAATGTTCCTCCGATATATCCCTTTTATTCTTTATTCAAAATTTAATCTTTACTATAATATCATAATATAATTTATAATAGTATGAGTAAATAGTTTAACTATTGTAAACATGAATATTATATCATTCAAATGTACTATATTCTAAGTTTAATTTTACAGATAAAATATAAATATGAAAACAAATGAAGATTTAATAGAAGAAGCAAAAAAAACGGCGCAAAATGCATATTGTCCGTATTCAAAATTTCCCGTAGGAGCATGCGTGCTATATGAAAGCGGAAATATTTATACAGGCTGTAATATAGAAAATTCAAGTTACGGACTGTCTTTGTGTGCGGAAAGAAATGCAATATCAACAGCAATTGCGGCAGGTGAAAAGTCAAAATTACTTAAAATCGCCATTTATTCACCGAAATCAAAAAAATGTTTTCCCTGCGGAGCATGCAGGCAATGGCTTCAAGAGTTTGAAAAAGGTCAAAATGTCCAAATCATTCTGGAAGATAATATAGAGGGAATATGTTTATTTAATATTAATGAAATATTGCCCTATTCTTTTGAATTGATATGATATAATAAAGTAGTGAGGATAAGAGGAATTTAATGGCTGATTATACCATTAATTATGAAGAAATAGGCGAGTGGCTGAAATTATACAAAGCGGCTGAAGATGAAAAGGAGAAAAAACATCTTCAAAATATTATAGCGCTTGCTGCAATGCCGTTAGTAAAGAAAATATCACGCGGACTTGCCAGAAGAAATACAGACCCCGTTGAAGATATTATTCAAGTGGGAAGCGTAGGACTGGTTAAAGCAATACAGTTATACAATCCAAAAGTAAGCGAAAATTTTAAAACTTATGCAACATATTTAATAACTGGTGAAATCAGACATTATCTGCGTGATAAAGTATCAATGATAAAAGCACCGCGCGAAATATACGAGCTTGCATACCGTGTTAATAAACTAATGCAAAAACTCAAAGACGATGAGGGAAATGAACCCTCTGAAACCGTGTTGGCGGAAGAATTAGGCACTTCGGTAGGCAAAATAAAAGAAGTTATTGATGTTGAAAGACGTAAACAAACTATATCATTAGACCAATATATAAACACAAATAATGATGAATCATTGTCATTATTTGATAAAATAGCTGATGACAACCAATACAACCTTGAATCATTCCAAGAGGATAAAATTTTAATAAAAGATGCAATAAACAAGCTGGACAGTAAACTTCAAGAAGTTGTATTAATGAATTATTTTGATGACATGAGCCAAACTCAAATTGCTGCAAAATTGGGTATATCTCAAATGCAGGTTTCAAGGCGGTTAAAAAAAGCGCTTAATGCTCTTTTTCAAATATTGTCGGAAAAAGAAACAGTTTAAAGGAATTATTTATGAGTGAATATATGATTATATGCCTGTTTGTATTTATAACCGGAGCAGTTATAGGCAGTTTTTTAAATGTAGTTGCCCTAAGAGCCATTACAAAAGAATCTATAGTATTGCCTCCTTCTAAATGTCCTCAATGTTCCGAACCAATAAAATGGTTTGATAATATTCCCATATTTTCATATTTTTTCACTTTTAAAGGTCATTGCAGAAATTGCGGCTGCACTGTCAGCATTCAATACCCTATAGTTGAAGCGCTGACGGCAATATTATTTCTTGCCGTATTTCTTGCGTTTGGAGCAACTTTACAAACTCTTTTACTTTTAATTTTATTGTCAACATCTATTGTTCTTATTATTACCGACATAAAAAAAGAATATTTATATGACGCACATTTATGGACATTTATAATAAGTGCAATAATATATTCAACTTTTTTTAAATACGGAGTTGAAAATATATTTCAAGTGTTTACCGGGGCTCTTGCAGGTGTAATAGTTATGGAATTAATCGCCAGAGGTGCTTATTATCTTGTAAAGAAAAATTCGGATAAATCGGATGAAAATACGGAAAATACAAATCAATCTAATGAAGAAAACAGTGAAGAAGAAAATTTTGATATAAATGAATATGTAAAAAAATATAAAAGAGTATTCGGCGAGGGTGATACGTATCTTGCTGCAGCTTCGGGGGCATTATTAGGCTGGAAATATTTAATTATGGCAGTATTCGCCGCAATAATAATTCAAGCATTATGTATTATTCCTCAATTTTTTAAAAGACTTTACGAAAAACAAGAATATAAACTTATATTTTCACTTTCTGCTTTTGCCGTAACTGCCTTAATTTATTGGATTTTATCCAATATATTTACTTTAAATTTATATTTAATATTTGCATTTGTAATAGCTTTAACATATTTTGCAATAAAATCCATTACGGGACTAAAACAATCAAGCAACGAGCAAGGCTATAAAGCAATACCGTTCGGACCCGCATTATTAATTGCAACATTTACAATTTTGTTTTTCGGAAACAGCATTGCTTTATTATTAAAAAAATATATATT
>CANQZO010000197.1 GCA_947628355.1 Candidatus Gastranaerophilales bacterium
ATATAACTGTATATTCGGAGGCGGCGGGGTAAGAGGCATGTGCTATATCGGCGCATTAAAAGCCTTGAAAGAATTTAATATCGAGATAAATTCAATAGCAGGCTCCTCCGTCGGAGCAGTATTTGCTGCATTATATGCCGCAGGCTACAGCGAAGACGAAATAAAAGAACTGTTTTATGACTTTAATTTTAATATGTTCCGCGATTTAAACATAAACATATTTAATACAGACTTATCTATCAGTAAAGGCGAAATATTTTTAGATTGGCTCAGAGAAAGAATTTCACTAAAAGCAACAAAAGGAAAAGAAAAAAATAAAAAAATAACTTTTAATGACATAACTAAAGATTTGTATATTTTAACAATAGATATTAATACCAATACACCATTTATATTTTCAAAAAAAACAACTCCCGAAGCGGAAATAGCATTTGCAGTAAGAGCATCGGCAGGGCTGCCGGGACTTATGAAGCCCGTCAGCTATAATGAAGCACTGTTGGTTGACGGTGATTTAATAAAGAGCAGACCCGCTTGGAAAATATATGAAGATTTGGATAATGAAGATACAAGGATTTTGGAATTCCGGTTGGAAGGCTCAAGAGACGGAAGCGATATAAAAAATCCTATGGATTATGTAAATTCAATAATAAATACAATATGGTACTTATCAACGGAAAATGTATACAATTCATACTGCCAAAACGACAGATATGACTATATTGTAATAGATACAAAAGATGTAATACTTTTCGACTTTACCATTAATAAATCAAAGAAAGAAGAATTAATTGAAAAGGGATATAAAGCCTCAAAAGATTATCTTTCAAAAACTCTGCCCGTAAAAAAAGAAAAAATAATACAAATATATAAAAATATAGAAAAAAATTTAGAATTATCGCACAGACCATTAAAACAAAATAATGCAAAAGATTTAATAATGATTATTAACGAAATATTGTCAGAAATGACTGAAAATATAAATTATATAGATAAATCAATATATAAAAAAATTAAAGAATTAAAAAGGAAAGTAATAATAAATATAAAAAAGTACGTTATTTTCGGAAATAAATTGCAAAACATAAAAGACCTTGAAGAAGAAATTGAATATATAGAAAAAATTACGAAAAAAAGAATAAAAGATTTAAAAGATTATGTAACAAAATTTAGTAATAAAAGTTAAAAAAAGGAACACAAGCTAACAAATTATTTTATAATTGGATTTTAAGCAAATAAGGAAGAAAAAGAGCGGAGAAAATAATGCCAACTGAAAGTACATTAATAGAAAAAAGTGTTCAAGACGAAAATAAAATTAATCTTGCAGTATTTAAAATACTGGACGGAATAAAAGATATTCTGGAAGAAGACAGAAAACAAAAACAACCGCTAATATTATCATTTAATGAGAATATATTGCTGAAAATAATAAAAGAATATATAGGCAACAAAGAAAAGCAATGTCTTATAGGCATTACAGGCGAATCAGCCTCCGGCAAAACAACCCTTGTAAATTACATGTCAAAAGCAATAAGAAAAAAACTATACGGTGAAACCTATACATCACTATGTTGCGACGATTATTATAAAGACACATCAGAAGAATTAAAAGCAGCTGGAAGTTACGAAGAACTATATAAAACAGGCTTCAGTTTTGACCGCCCCGATGCAATAAACTTGGAATTAATGCGTGCCCATTTAATAAGTTTAAAGCATGGATGCGGAGTTAATGCACCCGAATATGATTTTGTAACCTGTGAAAGCATACCGAACAGGGCTTATAAAAATCCGACAAGAGCAATACTTGCAGAGGGTTTATATGTTTTAGGCGAAGAACTTGTGGACTTATTTGATATAAAAGTATACGTATTTACACCGTTTGAAAAAATAAAAGAGCGTTGGTTTACCCGAGCTATATCAAGAGGAAAAACAGGTGCAGCCGCCCGGCATCAATTTGAAGATGTAAATACAACTGCACAAACATATATCAGACCGACTATGAAAAATGCAGATATTGTTATAAACGGATTAACAAGTTCCGAATATATTGAAGAAATGACAACAAAAATAATAAATCTTGTTAATGATGTAATTAATTTTTACAGATAAAAATCGGATAAAAATTTTAAGAAAATTTACATTTTTGTAAAAAAATGTAAATTTTTTTTTAAAAAAAACTAAAAAGAATTAAAGAAAAAAATAAAACTGCCGATAGAAATAATAAGAATATTAAGCAATTCGACAAAATAAAAGACAAAAAAGCAAGATTAAATAAAAAAACAAAAACAGGCAATAAATTTTAATTAAATGTTTTAGTATTTATGTAGTCTTGCTTAAGTAAGGAGAAAAAATTGGCTAAACCTACGGCAGCAGCTACAATACAAACATACTTTACTCGGTTAAAGAATTTTCTTGATTTCACCAGAGTTTTTCTCAAGAAAAGAAATCCGATAAAAATCTTTATAACACAAGTAATCGGACAACTGAAAGAACTGGCAACAGTAAAGAAGAAATTAAAAAATATTCAATACCGAATAAACTATGAAAGATACAAACTCAAAAAGACCGAGTTAATATTGGCACAAAACTCGGAGCACTTATTCTTAAAAGGTCGATCACTAAATCAAACAAGGTAAAACGAAATGGGCTTTCTGGTAAATTTTAACAGAAAAATGTATTTAACAAACTACATAAATTTCCTGGAGTCAAAAATAACCGAACGGACACAGGTTAAACTTGAAATGGCTGACCAGATAGCACAGTATACCAGTGAAATAAATGATTTCGCAGATAAAGATTCACCTGCCGTAAAGAAATTAGAAGCTAAAAAAGCAGAATTAGAAGCAATGGAAAAGAAAATTGATGCCGAAATACAAAAATTTCAAACCCAGCTTCAAGCTGCCAATACGGAAATTCAATCAGCCGATAATGCACTGCAAAGTTCATTGCAAAGGTCATTCAGTTATAGTTTCGGCGGACGATAATAAAAAAAGTTTATACAATAAAAAGGAGCAGAAAATCTGCTCCTTTTTTATTGACAAAAGACATCTTCAAATTACAATAAAATAAAAATTGTTAACCAAAGCGTAATAATACATATACTAAATAAATGTGTTTGTGGTATAAATTTTAAAGAGGGCGGAATATAAAAGAACAATAAACCGCGACAAAACAAAAACAAACTTAGAAAAGGATAGATAATTATGGCAGTACCAAAGAAAAGAACAGGGAAATCAGCACAAGGACACAGAAGAGCAAACTGGAAAGGCACAGTGCCCGAAACAACAATCTGCACAAATTGCGGAGCAACCGTATTAACACATACAGTATGCACGGAATGCGGAACTTACAAAGGGAAACAGGTAAGTAAAAAAGTTGTAAAAACTGAAACAAAAAAAGAAGAAGAATAGGAAAAAATAACGGGGATATAGTAGTATGACTAGGATAGCTATAGATGCAATGGGCGGAGATAATGCGCCCAGAGCGATAGTTGAGGGGGCAGTTTGGGCTGCAATGGAATATAACATTCCTATTGAATTAGTCGGGAAGTTATATGACATTGAAAGAGAGCTGGACAGAATAGATCAAGA
>CANQZO010000198.1 GCA_947628355.1 Candidatus Gastranaerophilales bacterium
CGACTTCAGCGGCGAAATTAGCCGTAAAATTAAAAAAAGACGGTAAAAATCCTTTGCTTGTTGCAGCGGATGTATACCGTCCCGCCGCAATAAATCAGTTAAAAACACTTGGTGAGCAGACTCAAACACCTGTATTTACAATAGAGGGTTCAACCGATGTGCAAAAAATAGTATCAGACTCTATTGAATACGCAAAAGCCAACGGTTTTAACGTAATTATAATAGATACTGCAGGCAGACTGCAAATAGATAACGAAATGATGGCAGAGCTGTTATTAATAGACAGAGCCTTTAATCCGCAGGAAAAACTGCTTGTAATTGATTCAATGCTTGGTCAGCAAGCCGTAAGCGTAGCGGAAAACTTTAACACTCAGCTTGATATAACAGGTATTGTTTTAACAAAACTTGACGGCGACTCACGCGGAGGCGCGGCTTTAAGCGTAGTGCAATCATCGGGAAAACCGATTAAATTAACGGGAACAGGCGAAAAACTTGACGCATTAAATGATTTTTACCCGTCAAGAATGGCAGACAGAATACTCGGAATGGGTGATATTGTATCTTTAGTCGAAAAAGCACAGGAAGTTTTTGATGAAAAACAGGCTAAAGAATTTGAAAAGAAAATGGAAAAAGCCGAATTTTCTTACAACGACTTTTTAAAAATGCAAAAACAAATGAAAATGTTCGGGTCGCTGGATAATATACTGGGAATGCTTCCAATTCCGGGGTTAAACCGCGATACTAAAGAAACAATAGCAAATGAAGGCGAAAAACAAATGAAACGTATTGAAAGTTTCATATCCAGTATGACGGCGGAAGAAAGAGCAAATCCGAATATAATAAACACGTCAAGAAAACGGAGAATATCGACGGGCAGCGGTATTCCGATACAAGAAGTCAATCAGATAATATCTCAGTTTGAGCAAATGCGAAAAATGATGAAAGGTTTTTCAGATATCAAACAAAAAGTAAAAAAAGGTAAATTAAAAATTCCTAAAAACATGGGTGCAAAATTTCCGTTTTAATAAAAGAGCAGGTGAAATAATGATAAAAAAAGCAATGATAATGGCAGCAGGAGTAGGTTCAAGGTTAGAACCCTTATCAAGTATAGTTCCTAAACCGTTAGTACCGCTGGCTAATGTACCTGCTATGGACATTCTCGTTAATCATTTAATATCGTTCGGCATAAAAGATATAATAGCAAATACATACTTTAAGGCTGAAGATATACAAAATCACTACAAACAAAATAATTTCGGAATTAACTTTTGCTTTATAAAAGAAGAAGAATTATCGGGGACTGCGGGCGGAGTAAAAAAATGCGAATTCTTTTTTGATAAAGATGAAGATTTTATTGTAATGTCGGGCGACGGGTTAACCGATATTGATATAAATGCGGCTTATAAATCACATAAGAATTCAAATGCCATAGCGACAATTGTTTTAAAAGAAGTACCAAATGACGAAATACATAAATACGGAATTGTTGTACCAGATACAAACGGATACGTCAAAAGTTTTCAAGAAAAACCTCAATTAAGCGAAGCAAAATCAAATTTAGCCAATACGGGTATTTATATTTTCAAATACGATATTTTTAATCATATTCCGCAAAACATATTTTATGATTTTGCAAAAAATGTTTTTCCCGCTTTATTAAGCAGCAGCTTAAAAATAAATACATATTTACATAGAGGCTACTGGTCGGATATAGGCTCATTAAATCAATATCACCAATCAAATACGGATATATTAAATAATCTTGTAAAAAGTTTCTTTGTTGAAACAAATAAAACCGAGACAGGCGCATATATCAAAGGAAATAACTCGATAATTTCAAACAGCGCGGTAATTGACGGGTATTGTATAATCGGAAACAACTGCAAAATCGGCAGAAATGTTCATATAGAAAACTCAATTTTATGGGATAATATTAATATAGAAGATAACATAACTGTAAAAAATTCAATAATTTTAACAGGAACGAGGATAGGAAACTCCGTAAATCATCAAATAGTAAGTGAAAACAAATTAAAAGAACACACATTAGCGAGAGTATAAAGGAATAAAACATGATAATAATAATGGAACCAAATGCCACAGCGCAGCAAATCGAAACAGTAGTCAAAGCACTTGAAAATAAAGGATTTAAAACAGTATTAAACCATGGCGACGTAATGACCGTAATAGCGGCAATAGGTGATAAAAGGCTGATAGAGCCTCATTCATTCCAGTCTTATGAGGGGGTCAGAAGTGTAAAAATAATACAAGAACCTTATAAACTGGCTTCAAGAGAGGGCAAGCAGGAAGATACGGTAATTGAATTTTCAAACGGAGTAAGAATAGGCGGGCTTGAAAAACCTGTTATGATAGCCGGTCCATGCTGTGTTGAAAAAGATTTAGACGGACTTCTTCAAGTGGCTGAAGCCGCAAAAGAAATGGGATGCCAGTTTTTAAGAGGCGGTGCATTTAAACCCCGCACATCACCTTATGATTTTCAAGGTTTAGAAGAAAAAGCACTTGAATACCTTGCAATTGCAAGAGAAAAAACGGGGCTTCTTGTTGTAACCGAGTTAATGGATACATTGGATTTGGATATGGTAAGCCAATATGCCGATGTAATACAAATCGGTGCAAGGAATATGCAGAATTTCAAACTGTTAAAAGCAGTAGGAAAGTGCGATAAGCCCGTAATATTAAAACGCGGAGCAGCTGCTACAATCAGAGAGTTTTTACTTGCGGCAGAGCATATTATGTATAACGGCAACGATAAAGTAATACTATGCGAACGCGGTATAAAAGGCGTAGATAATACATCAACAAGAAATACTCTTGACGTTGCGGCAATTCCCGTAATAAAAAAATATTCACATCTTCCCATAATAATAGACCCGAGCCACGGAACTGGAAGAAGATACTTAATAGAACCTATGGCAAAAGCAGGATTAATAGTAGGCGCACACGGAGTAATGATGGAAGTTCACCATGATCCCGAAAATGCCTCATCTGACGGCGCTCAAAGTTTAAGTATTCCTATGTTTAAAGATATAGCAAAACGCTTAAACAAATTAATCGGCAGAATAGACTACGACAACAAGCATTCAATGAGTATGGTGTAAAATTGTATAAATTTGATTTTGAACCCGATGAATTTCAAAAAGAGGCTTTTGAATGTATTGATAACGGCAAAAGCGTGGTAGTTTGCGCCCCGACAGGCGCGGGTAAAACCTGTATAGCAGAGCATGCAATTCATAATGCCTTAAATAACAATGTCAGACTATTTTACACAACACCGTTAAAAGCCTTATCTAATCAAAAATTTTATGATTTCGGCGAAAAATACGGAAAAGGAAATGTAGGTCTTTTAACGGGCGATACATCAATAAACCGTGAAGCCCCTATTGTTGTAATGACAACCGAAGTATTCAGAAATATGCTATATAATACAAATTTCGGCTCTGCAAAAGATAATATGCGCGATGTTAAATATGTAGTGCTTGATGAAGTTCATTATATGAACGATGAATCACGCGGTACCGTTTGGGAAGAGAGCATAATATACTGCCCCGTTAATGTTCAAA
>CANQZO010000199.1 GCA_947628355.1 Candidatus Gastranaerophilales bacterium
TGGCAAGGTTGATAAGACAAATGCCTAATATTGACAATGCTTCGGTATTAGTAACAATTCCCGAAAATTCAATGTTTAAAGCAGATAAGAAGCCGATAAATGCAACGGTAATGCTTACCGTTCCAAGCGGTGTAAGACTTGATAACTCCGAAATAAAGGCAATAAAAAGTCTTTTAATGGGTAGTGTTGCGGAGTTAACTTCCGAAAATATATCGATAACAGATTCAAACGGAAATGTATACAGTTCACTTGTAAAATCAATAGATGACCAGATATCAAAGGTGCAGGAAAATGATACATATATGAAAAATAATGTATCAGCACAGCTTGATATGCTTCTGGGGCGAGGGAATTATGTAGTAACAGTAAGCACATTCTTAAATCAAGTTCCGATTGAAGAAACAAGTATTCAATATGATCCTAAAACTAAAACACCTATTACAGAACAGACATTTAAAGAAGGGCTTGGCGATAATTCAAAAGATACAAGCAAAGGTTCCGATGCCGTCAGTGTTTATCTTCCGAACGGGCTTGAAAATTCATCTTCAAGCTCAGTACAAAATAAAAATTATGAACGTGTTGCAACGGAAACAAGTTACGGTGTAGGGAAAACACATACAACAAAATATTATAAATCGGGAATAATAGAAAAAGTATCAATAGCGGTAACAATGAATGCTGATGCTATGCCTCCGAATATGACGGAGGATGATTTAAAAGCATTAGTGGCACACGCTGCTTCACCAAAAGTAAGTGCAGCTGATGTTTCAATTGCTTATGCCGAAACAATAGACCCTTATCTTGCGTCGGACAGACCCGTAAATCTGCCCAAGCCCGATGCTTCGGGCAATCCGTGGTGGCTTGCTTTAATATTAATAATCGCGGGATTATTCACGGGATTTGTGTTTGTTCATAAGAAATTAAAAGATTCAACAGGTGAACAAGTAGAAGAATTAAAGAATTTGAAAATAAAATCACAAGAACAGGAAAAACAAATTGTTGATGTAAACTTAAAAGCGGCTGAGTTAATAGAAAAACAAACAATACTGACACAAGAACTGTTAGAACAGCAAAAACAACTTCAAATAGAGAAGAAAAAACAACCCGATATGAATTTAGATGAAGTAATAGAGGAAGTATCGGAGGATATGGCTCAATCAGACAGTAATAAAACAATGCAGGAATTAAAAAGCTGGATTGAAAAGACTTAACGGAGAAAATAATGCCTATAGAGGGATTTGATTATAAAGCATTTGCAATGGATTTGGCAGCCCAAGCTGCTGAAATATTAAAAGGCGGAGGTAATGCAGCACCCGAGGGGCTTACTGATGCTGATAAAAAAAGTATAACGGATACAGTAAGAAAATTTTGTTATATGTCGGGTGAAGCACTCAGTAATGACCCGCAGATAAAATTTAATGCTCAGCAGGCAAGTTTAGTTACTCAATTTATAGGAGAGTGGACTTATCATAAATCAATTGACTTAATATTAGGTAAAATTCCCGTTCAATTTCGTGAGGGGATTTTGCAAATAATTGCCGCAAATATATTTAATACGGCGAAATTGGCAATTATAAAAAAAATGAAACAAGAAATGCTTGTTAACTTAATAGAAGAAAAAGTCAAGCAGGTATATTCGGATGAACTTCAAAAACTGGTAAAAAAAGGTGTTTTAGCTCCGCAGCAATTTGACGTTGCTGTTAATAAATCTAATTTAAATGATTTTGTTCAAAAAAATGAAGATGAAGCAAAATTGGAAACTGCAGCGCAGGAAAATTCAAACGTAACACCAAATGATAAAAAAGTGTTAAAAATTGCGGCATTGGCAATGTTATTAAAGCGAATGCCTCCTAAAAAGGCAGATGAAATAATAAAGGCTTTGGATAAAAGCATTGCAGTACATGTTGTAAATTATATGAAAATGAGCAATATTGAAGAAAAAATTGATCATCAGGTAATAATAAAATCTTTGGAAGAAATAAGAAAATTAATTCCGCCGTCCAAAACGATAAATGTTCCAAGGCTTTTGCAAAAACATTATAAGCTGATAAGGTCATTGGCGCCGGATACATTAAGTACATTAGCTATGGGAGAAAGAGAGTCGGTAAAAAATTTTATTTTAGATAAAAATTTCCCCGCGCAAAATACCTTTTCAGCGCATGTAATAGAATCATTGGTAAGCAGTGTAGAAAAAAAAATAAATGATAATTAAAAAAAAATATGCACAAATAAAAAAAATAGAAGAAGCAGAGGTCAAAGAAGAAAAAGCAGTTGAGCCTGAATTTGAAGCTGAACCAAAACAATCAGAACAAGAAGAAGTAATTGTTCCTAAAGAGGATGACTTTGATTTAACTCTGTCAGAAATAAAATTTGAACCGAGAGAAGAAAGGCGAGAGGGGACAAGAAGACGCGGATACAGACGCACTCAAGACAGAAATTTAATAACAAGAGCGCAGGAAGAAGCAGCAGCAATAAAAGAAGCGGCAAAACAAGACGGGTATAAAGACGGAATAAAAAAAGCCGAAGAAGATATTGCTCTGCTGCGTGACAAGCTAAACGAATTTTATAAATATAAAGATGAAGTATTTGAAAAAGTTTCGGCTTGCATTTTAGAAATATCTGTTGAAATTGCAAAAAAAATAATTAAAAAAGAAACGCAGGAAAACTCTGACGCAACGCTTTCAATAATAAAAGGAGCTGTAGAAGAAATAAATAAAACGGAAAATAAAATAATATTAAAAGTAATGCCCAAAGATGTTGAAATAATAAGAGATAAAGTCCCTGAAATATTCTCTGACGGTACTATAGAGGCTCAAATAACGGTAGTGCCGGATAACAACATTAAAGAGGGCGGTGTAATTATAGAAACATCCAACGGAATAATTGACGCAACAATTGAAACACAGTTAGGAATAATTGAAACAGCACTAATATCACAGGAGGAAGAAGAAGCATAAATGGCGCAGCCGCAAGGAGCAAAACCGTCAATGGTAAGTGAAATAGGATTAGCAATATTTGTAATCCTATTAATTGTACTGTTGATAATTGAGCTTCCGCCAATAGTGGTAAACTTTGCAATAAGTTTTAATATAACTCTCGGAATATTACTGTTAATGATATCCTTGTATATTCAACGGCCGTTAGAATTAGCTGCGTTTCCGTCAATTATATTAATCGGAACTATGTTTAGATTAGTCCTTTCTATTGCGTCAACAAGGTTAATCCTAGCAAAAGGTGAAGCGGGTGAAGTAATTGACGCATTCGGAAATTTCGTAACAGGCGGAAATCTGATTGTAGGGTTTGTAATATTTATCATAATAACAATAGTTCAGTTTATGGTAATAACAAAAGGTTCCGAGCGTATAGCCGAAGTTGCCGCAAGGTTTGCATTAGACGCAATGCCCGGTAAACAAATGACAATTGATGCGGACTTTAATGCAGGATTGATATCTCCGGAAGAAGCAATAAAACGACGTGAAGATTTGCAGAGGGAATCTAACTTATACGGTTCAATGGACGGAGCCATGAAGTTTGTAAAAGGTGATACCATGGCAGGTATTATCATCGTTATAATTAATAT
>CANQZO010000200.1 GCA_947628355.1 Candidatus Gastranaerophilales bacterium
TCATGGGGGCTTTTAATTTTGCACAAGAAATGTTATAATACGGTTATGAGAAAAATATTATTAAACTGTTTAGCTTCCTATTCATCCGACACTTGAAGTGAGTGCTTCATTTATAGTGTCATTTTTTAATTTATAAGGAAGAAAAGGCGGTTTTTTATGTATAAATTTACTGTACGTTTTTCGGTAATATATTTATTACTTACTTTAGGGTTGCTTTTTAGCGTGTTAATTTTTAATATGCCTCAACTGTTAAACGGCAACAAAATAGTATTATTCACGATTTTCAATGCTGTAATGCTTGTAGGTGTCGGCATATTCTTTATTGTATTTAAAGAAAGAATAATACTTTATTTAGAAAATTACAGACGCGAAAAACAGATTTAATTTTCGTTAAATACTTCAAAAGCCTTATAAGAACTGCGTGTAAGCGGAGAGAAAAAGGTGTGTTTTATACCTGATTTCTTTGCAATTTCGGTCAATTCATCATACTCCTCGGGTTTATAGTATTTTATAACGGGAAGATGTTGCTTTGTCGGCTGAATATATTGTCCTATCGTAACAATATCACATTTTATTTCAACTAAGTCTTTAAAAACACTAATAAGCTGGTCTTTAGTTTCGCCAAGACCGACCATTAATCCGGTTTTAGTCAAAATATTTGAATTATCTTTAATATATTTGAGAAAATCTAAAGAACGCTTGTAGTGAGCCTGCGGGCGTGCTATTTTATATAAAGACGGCACTGTTTCAATATTATGGTTAAAAACATCGGGATGAGCATTTATAACAGTATTAATTGCGTCTGTATTTCCTTTAAAATCCGGAGTAAGCACTTCAATTTTAACATTAGGAGCATACTTTCTGATTTGATAAATAACCTCGGCAAAATGCCCTGCCCCTCCGTCAGATAAATCATCACGGGTAACAGAGGTTATGACTGCATATTTTAATTCTAATTTTAAAACGGCATCGGCTATATTTTTAGGTTCTTCGGGATTTAAAGGCTCGGGTAATGCGCAATTTATATTGCAAAAACGGCAGTTACGAGTGCAATTATTTCCCATAATTAAAAATGTAGCCGTATTTTTATTATAGCATTCACTTTTATTCGGACATCTTGCAGCTTCACAAACGGTACTAAGGCAGTTTTGTTTTAAAATATGCCTTACCGTTTTTGTTTTTTCCGTATCAATAATCCCGCGTTTAATGTAATCGGGAAGTTTAACATGTGATTGTTTCATATTTTTTAAATATAACACAGTCAATAAGATTTTCCATATTAATTATTTATAACTCAATAAAACTTCATTTCCGTCAAAAGAGAACTCCACCATTTCATCGTCACTGTAGGGAAAATAAAAAGGCTCTTGCGCATAACCGATTTTATCGTGAGCTACCGATTCATTAAAATAATTAAAGCCCATATATGCCGAAGCAAGAATAAGCGCCGTAATCATAAACCCTAAAACAACAGCCGCGCGCTTATAAACATTTTCAAAAGAGTCCTTCTTTTCCTCCTTGAGCATATTTATAATTTTTTTGGGAAAATTTATATTCAAATTATCTTTATACATTGCAACAGAGTTTTTTATACTGTTTTTTAACCCGTAAGCAGAAGCGAGCTCGGCCCTTGCAGGCTTGGATTTTAACAAATACTTTCTAAATTTAATACTCTCGTCATAACAAAGTTCATCATCAATATAAGGAGAAATATTTTTATAAAACATTTCATATTCTCGAATATTAAATATTTTATTAGCCTCAATCCGTTCAAATTCATCAATAAGTTTTTTATATTCAAAATGAAGATTACCGATAATTTCTTTCATTTCAAGAAATTTTTGATAACAATCGGGGCAGATTGCAAAATGATTTTCAACAAATAATCTATCATCGTCATTAAGTTTATTTTCAATATATAAAGCAAGCATAGATACTACTTTTTTGCAAACGGAATTATTCAATTTTAATCTCCCATAGTTAAGTCAAATAAGGTTTAAGGCATTCTTGCAGTTTTGTTCTGGCACGTGATATTCTGGATTTAACGGTGCCGACATTAGTATGAGTAATTTTTGCAATTTCTTCGTAGCTGAGTCCTTGAAGTTCTCGCAAGATAATAACCAGCCTAAAATGTTCGGGCAGTCTGCCAATCATCTCTCTAATAACATCTGTAAGCTCTTTCCCGAGAGTTTTTTCGTCGGGCTTGGTTGTATTATCACAAATATTTAATACGTTATCATCGTTATTATCTTCGTTTAACCAGTATGATTCAATTGAAACAGAATCGGGAATACGCTGTTTTTTTCTTAAATCATCATAAAAAAGATTAGAAATAATCTGCCCAAGCCAAGATTTAAAAAGTTTAGGATTTTTTAAATTTTTAATATTTTTAGAAACTCTGAATAATGCCTCTTGAGTTAAATCAGATAAATTTTCACGCTGTGCGCCAAGGTAACAAAAAGAAGCAAAGACATTTTTCTGCTCACGTCTGATAAGTTCTTCAAGCGCATCATAGTCATCTTCCTGCGCCGAACATATCAAATCATATAAATTCATATCCTTGTATTTTCTCTTTGACATCCCGAAAAAAACACCCTTGCATTAAAAATTTATCTATTTAATAAATAGTTAAAACAAGTAAAGGAAACTATGACCTGTTAGTATAGTCAACAAGGTATACATGTGAGCAATATTAAATGAATTACAGATATAACGTAAAGAAGAGAACAATTTTTAAAAATCCTCTTGACTCTAAATTTTGCTTTAGATAAACTAATATATGTTACTTGGTCCCATCGTCTAGAGGCCTAGGACACATCCCTTTCACGGATGCGACAGGGGTTCAAATCCCCTTGGGACTACCATTTTTATAGAGCCTGTCGGCTCTTTTTTATTGCTTGAATTTACAGAAAAATTTTATAAAAAATCCGCTGTCATAACTGACAGCGGATTACTGCTTGGAATTTATATTGTTATTATTTTACGTGTAATTTTTTTGTTTGTTCTTTTTCTTTATTCTGTTTTGGGGCATTGATTGTTAAAACGCCATGTTCAAGAGTAGCTTCTGTTTTATCAACATCAATATCCTCCGGAAGTTGAATATATCTTGAAAATTCACCGTAACTAAACTCCGAATGTTTATAATTTTTCTCTTCTTCTGTTGTTTCGTCAACTTTTTGAGCTTTAATATTTAAGTAATCTTTTTCAATATCAATGTCTAAATCTTCCTTTTTAATCCCCGGAAGTTCTGCTTTAATTTCAAAATGATTTCCTTTATCTGCAACTTCAATAGGCATTGAAAGTTTTTCAGAATTTTCAAAGTACATACTTTGCGGAAAATACGTGTCAAAATGTCTGTTTAACAAAGAACTGATTTCGTCATTGATTGTTCTGATGAAATTATCGGGTGCTTTTCTAACTAAAAATTTCATAATCTGCTCCTTTCAAACTTAACTATTTACTCTCAACACTTATGTTATAAATCTTTTTTTCATAAATATTGATTTTTTTAACATTTAATTAACAATTTGAAAGAAAAATATAAAATTTATAAATCGATTTTAGAAACATCAACCA
>CANQZO010000201.1 GCA_947628355.1 Candidatus Gastranaerophilales bacterium
GCTGTCCGAATGGAACAGGTACTATATCTGATTTTATGTTCAAGCCCAATTTTATTAATCCAGAAGCATCGGTAATAACAGCCATGCCTGCTTTTACATCCTTTAAAAGCGAAGATTTATTAATAATTTCCAAAACATCATGAGCCTGTGCTTTTGAAGATTTAATATTAAAATCAAGGTCAGAATTTATTTTTACGCTTCCGTCAACTTCAAGCGGATTATTTTTGACAAAAGCACGTTCTGATTTAAAGGAAATAACATCCTTATTAAAATCCAACCGGCCTTTTCCGTCATGTATTTCTCCATACAAGCCGTTATAAGTTAACTTAGCCTTATCAAAATTGCTAAATCCGTTTATATCAATTAAATCCAAAGAACCTTTAATATCAAGGTCAATAATACCTTTTCCCGAAGTAATATTCATATCGGGAATAGGTCCAAGCTGGAAATTAAACACTTTGCTTACGGGAATAATTATTTTTTGTGCGAGCGGAAAATCAATATTATCGGTTGTTTTAACGCTGACATGGTTTACTCCGTCACGGAACATATAGACATAACCGTTTACCTTTGCCTGCTGATTATTAATCATATCAACGATGATATCCATATTTAAAATTCTTTTATCAAAATTAATATCCACACTTCCTTTATGAAGTTTATGCATAGATTTATCTAAAATATGAACATTTCTGCCCTTTACATATCCCGTTATGTCAGGTTGAGGTATTTTACCTTTAATATTTACATCCGCATCAATATCACCAAAAACTCCGTACTTTTTAACTTTTTCTATAGTCATATATTTAGGCACAAGGTTAGGAGGAAGAAGGCTTGCAATATTTTCCGTTCTTGAATTTTTTACTTTTACATTTATATCAAGCTCGGGTTTATCATTAATTTTTACATTACCTGACGCACTTATATCTATATTTTTGGCATTATAATTTAATGAATTTACGTTTATACTTTTTTCTTTTAAATCTATATTTGCATCGATTTTGTTTATGCCGTCCGCTATAATATGATTATTCCAATTATTTCTGTCATATTCTAAATTTTTAAACGAACTGTTTAATACAATATTGTTAGATTTTTCAGCTGTAACGGAAGAAGAAATTTGCAGATAATCAACAAAACCGCCCAATTGTTTTAAGTTTTTATCGAAAAGACAAGAAATAAAGGGCTTTATTAGGTCTAAATCTAAGCTGTATAATATAATGTTGCCGGAAAAAAGGTTTTTATCAAACTCTTTTTTAAAGGGAAATCTTGAAGTAAATTTGATATCAAAATCATTAATCAATTGATTATTAGATGTAAGCTCGCCTTTATATTGAATAAAAATCTCTTTTTTACGGGAATTTGTTTTTAAAACAAACGGAGAACCTTTCACTACAACAGATTTTAAAATACAATCATCTTTTAAAACCGAATTTAAACTATTTACAAAAATATCTGTGTTTTTGATTTTTACTTTAAATTTTTTATTTTTATTTGATTGAAAAAGTTTTTGTATGTTATAAATTCCGTTTTCATCCCTGTCAAGATTAATATCAACCTGAGATGCATAAAAGGATTTAATATCCACCCTGCGAAACAATAAAGGCACTAGTCTTACCGTAAGTTCAGGATTTTTAAGGTCAATAATTTTATCGGAATTTTTTTCACTTAAAGAAAATTTACCCGCTTTAACCGAAATTGCAGGAATAAAATGAGTTTTAAATTTTAAATTGTTATAGTCAACCGAAGCATTAATTTTATCCGAAATAATTGATTTGATAACATTTTGATTTTTATCTGTATTTAATAAAGCAGGAACTAAAAAAAGATAAATTCCCTCAAATATTGCAAGAAGTAATATCCACTTTATAATTTTGTTTCGTATTTGCATTATAATAGTAAATTCCCGTTAAAATCATTATATAATTTACAAAATAAAAGTTCAAACTGTTTACTAAATTTGCAATATACCCAAGTTGTTGTAAAATTATTGAGTAATAAGAAAATAATTGGTAAATATATGAAAAAAGCTGAATATATAAAATTAATAGAACAAATAAAATCTCCCAAAAACATTGCAAACATACTTATTTTTACTGCATTTGCTCTTGCTTTTACGGGTGTTTTGGTTTCAAAATATATCTTTTTTCAAACAATAGTAGGAAAAGATAATATAAGTAAAGTAATGGTGACTGCTCCCGTTAACATAGAAGTTGTTGACCATATTAAAACAGAAAACAGAAAACGTGAAGTCGCAAGAAAAGTTAATGTTATATATTCAACTGCGGATGATACTTATATAAAAAATAACCTGCACGTAATTATTGAGCAAATTAATAAAATCAGAACATCAAATGAAAATGAAAAAGAAAAACAAAGAAAACTTGAAACTATACTTGACATATCAGATAGTTCAATAAAAAACTTTGTTGTTTTTTATTTTATTAATGCCGATGAGGAAAGGTTAAATAAAATACTTACGGCTTCGGAGAAAACTCTTACCGCGGTATTAAATGAAGGTATTACGGAAAAGGATTTTGAAGAAAACACTTTAGCAAAAATCATCAGAAGAAATATAGAACCAAATATCACAAATAATCAAATAAAAGTAATAACCGCTCTGCTTGAGCAGGTAATAGTTCCAAACATGATAGTAAATGAAGAAGCAACGGAACTTGCCAGAAAAAATGCACGCGATATGGTATCACCCATAAAAGTAAGATTTAATAAAGGTGATGTCATTGTTAAAGCAGGTGAACCGATTACACAAGTTAAAAAAGAAGCGTTAAGCAAAGCGGGTTATAATATTCTGCAAATAAATTATAAGGGAATACTCGGCATATTATGCCTGGTCGGTATCGGGATATTTTCAGTTTATAACTACTTTAAATATTTTGAAGCTAAATTTTTAGAACCGCGTCATTTATATTTGGTAGGATTTTTATCATTATTAATGGCAATATTATCAATATTTTTACCGTCAAATTGGTCTGTATTTATATTGCCGTTCCCTTTTTATGCCATAATATTATCGGTATTTTTCAATCCGCGCGCCTCATTCTTTATAACGGTTACGCTTCTTACCATTATTACCTTATCTTTGCAGTTATCAGCATTGGCAATGAGCGCATTTTTACTGTCAATAATAATATCTACAATAGGAATGACAACAATAAAATATTCAAGAAGGCTGGATTTAATACGTGTCGGCGGATATACTTCAATTGCGATGGCAATTGTAATTCTTTGTGTATATTATGATTTGGGAATGGAAAAATTATTACAGGACATCACAGCAGGCTTATTAAACGGTTTAATTTCGGGTATGTTCGCGCTTGGTATGATACCCGTTTTAGAAAATACATTTAAAGTAATAACAATGTTCGGTTTAGCTGAACTTGGAGATTATAATCATCCGTTATTAAAGAAACTGCATGAAGCAGCCCCGGGTACATTTGAACACAGTTTAAGAGTATCAAATCTGGCCGAATCAGCAGCAGAAGCAATTGGGGGAAACCATGAGACAGAGAGCGAGGTGCCTTATACCATGACATAGGAAAAATGAAACGCCCAC
>CANQZO010000202.1 GCA_947628355.1 Candidatus Gastranaerophilales bacterium
CCCCTTTCCATATATCTGATTATATAGCAGTACAAAATAAGAAGCCAAGGGGCGTAATAACGCACCGACCACGAATTCCATGTGGTTGATAGCATTACAAATACGCATCCGGTAATTAACGGAATAAGATAACTCAATTTTTCAGTCTTGAAAGTGTACTGCTTTTTTGCTAAGCATGTAGAGCTTATTAGTGCGACAGTAAAAACAGCTATAACAAATAAAAAACCCATAATTCCCAAGTCAGAATTTAAAACATCTACTATGCTACCTGTATAGGTAAAAATATTTGCCGGATCCAAGAGTGTTTTGATCATTTCATAAATTGTGTTTCCAACATTACCAATTGTAATGTTAATGGCTTCTACTTCTACACGCTGAAACGGATTCCCAAAATAAAAAATATTCAAAATGTATCGGAAACAACTAAACAGAACACAAAATCCTCCAATGACAATTTCCTTCCATATAGATTTTATATATTTCCAGAACAAATATAATTTTCCGCCTTGGACAATAAAAATGAATATTATTGTGCTAATGGCGCTTAAGCCAACAAATGGCAGCATTGTCACCTTCGTACCGCCTGCAATTCCCATGCTAATCATTAAAAAGAGAAAGGAATATTTGTCTTTTTTATCTATGTAGTCTATTAGCCAAACCAATGCTATTATAAAAATTATCATGGCAAGGAAATCGCCTTTAGCCGTCATTGCCATCATCACTGTAACAGGGAATCCAGCGTAAGAGAGCAAGCATATTCGTTTGCCGATATTGCCCATGCCGATTTTATTACAAAACCACAGAATTACAAAACAACCATAAAAGAAAATCTCAGCATTACCTATAAAGATAGCCTGATTGGTCCCCCCCATAATTCTGTAAAAAATTCCATTTAATTCGCCGTTCCATTCATTACAAAAAATATTCAAGGCAGCGCTGCGCATATTTACCATCAAGGTCGCTTTTTGCGAAAATAATTCTATACGTGGCATTTCATAGGCATGTGCATCCCAAGTACTATCATAAAAGAAGGAATTGTGAGCAAATATATAAACGCAAACCAGTAAAACAATCGCCCAAATAACGTAATCCAATATCTTTTGCGCTCTAAGCTGAACATATAATGCCCTTATTGTTTCTGGCATCTTTTTCCTGGCCAAATAAAATAATACGGCTAATACAAGCAATAAGCACAGAAGCATATTATTTCGATTCATAGCTTGTCCAAAAGACAAAAGAATCATAAAAGTAATTTGTGTTTGGTACATTAAAAGCCATCCGCCCACAAAGGATTCTGATAAATTTTTATTTAATTGATATAGCAAGACAGTAAATAATGCTATGATTATAAATTTTAAAGAGAAAGTAACAATAATATAGACAAACATTTCATTTCCCTCCATCAGGATAACATTTTGCCAACTTTTGTTTACCCATAAGCAGCCTTACTTTTGCCGCAAAAATACCAGGAAAAAGTCAACAGAGTATTTCAAGTCTCCTTTGACAGATTTCCTGGAGCATCTGCTATTGAACAACTCCTTGACATATCCATTGGACTGTTCTGCGAATTCCTTCTTCAAATGGTACAATCGCCTGGTAGCCGGTATCCTTTTTTAGCCTGTTAATATCAAAAACAAATTCTGGGAGCTGTACAACGCTGGCTTGAGAACGTCCAAAACCCAACGGAATATTTGTTCCAAACATTTCATTTGACACTTTGCCCACTACATTTAAATATTCACGAAGCGGTTTCGGATTCCCGGAACCAATAAAATAATTTGCGCCGTCAATTCCATGTTCCGGAATTAAGTAAAAGGCTCTGGCCACGTCACTGATATGCACAAAATCGTAATTTTGGTAGCCCTCTGATAAAGAAGGCGATACTCCATCCCTTATCTGACGTATAATGGTATTTATAAGCCTTCCGGAATTCTCGCCTTCTCCATAAGCATTGGAAATAATTGGCCAAAAAAATCGTATATTTTTAGAGCCGGCAAGCGCCTTTCCCATCCAGTGCGCAGATATTTTAGCTGCCTTGTACATATAACCGAGATTGGTAATCTTTTTGTCTTCGCTCATGTCATAAATGCCTTCTATTTCATGAAGACTTCCCGCGCCAACGAAAGAAGAACATCCGATCTCGGGTAAAATGTCTATCAAATCTAAAGTGGCCTGTATATTTGCCAATTGTATGTCCGGATCCTTGATATCCGCATTAGATACGCCCTGCCAAGCAAAATGGTACGCCGTATCAATATCCCGATCAGGTATCAGTTCCGGCATATTTTTCATGTCACAGAGATCACAGTAAAAAATTTTTAAATTTTTGTCCGATATGCTCAAGCCTTTCTTGCTTCCATTATGCAGCACAGCAATAACTTGAATGTTATGTTCAAGTAATTCCTTTACTACCCAGGAACCAATAAAGCCGGTCGCACCGGTTACTATAGCTTTTTTCATATTTTCCTCGTTCTATTGGTGGTGTTGAATACAATATTGCTCTAGGGTTGGCCAATTTTTGTCCTTATCTGTACAGATCACATTATGTATTCCATATTTTTTTAGCGGCCAGGGAATATTTAGACCTGGATCATTCCATAAGATTCCGCCGCATGAAGCCGGATCGTATTTCCCGGAACATTGATAAGAAAAAATAGCCGAATCTGAAAGAGTAATAAATCCATGAGCAAATCCTTCTGGAATATAGATAAGCTTATTTTCAGATGCGCTCAACAGTTCTGAATGATATTTACCAAAGGTTTCAGAACCCTTCCTAAGATCCAATGCAACGTCAAAAAGCGTACCGGAAATAACATGTATTAGTTTGGCCTGGGAATATCTTTCCTGATAATGCAGCCCTCTCAAAGCGCCCTTTGTCGAATATATATCGCTCGCTTCGGTGAATTCACAGCATATCCCGGCATCAAGAAAAGCTTCCCTTTCATATGTTTTTTGATACAAACCTCTGTCATCATTATATTGATGAGCCTGAGCAACGATTAATCCTTTGATTTCCGTATCTGCAAATATAAAAGGCATTATTTTCCTCCCATCAGAGACATATACTCCTTTATTTGCTCATCCATGCAAGCATTGAGATTGTCCTCTTCCAACCAACATTTCACCCATTCGACAGTTTTTTTAACAGCGGTTCGTATATTCCAGCACGGATGCCATCTCAGTTTACTCTTAATAAGCGAGCAATCCAGTTTCAAATAGTTAGCTTCATGAGGACCATTGGAGGACAAACTAACCCATCTAAGCCCATGGCCCCACTCCTGTACAAAACAATCCACCAATTCTCCTGTTCGAATACAATCATCATCATTGGGGCCAACATTATAGTTCCCGGAATAGGAAATATCCTTATATTGTTCCTTCGCTATCTGCAAGTATGCGAAAATCGGCTCTAAAACGTGCTGATACGGTCTTATTGAAAAAGGATTTCTTACAATAATAGTTTCTCCGGCAATAGCAGCCCGAACGCAATCCGGAATGATCCTGTCCGCCGCAAAATCCCCTCCGCCTATCACATTACC
>CANQZO010000203.1 GCA_947628355.1 Candidatus Gastranaerophilales bacterium
TGCGGCACGTCAAGGCGACCCGGGGTCTACCAGATTTTTCCTCTCGTTAGAGGACAGCTTAATGCGTATTTTCGGCGGTGCTCAAATTATGGCTATTATGAACACTCTTAATATTGATGAGGATATGGCAATTGAAAACAGACTCATTACAAGACAAATTGAAAGCAACCAGAAAAAAGTTGAAACTTTTCACTTTGACGCCAGAAAAAGCGTGCTTGAATATGATGATGTTATGAATCTTCAACGTGAGAAATTTTATGCTCAAAGAAATAAAGTGCTTGAAAATACTAACCTGCACGACGATGTTGTTTATATGATTGAGCGCGAAGTCGACCGACTCTTAAAAACATATATTGCCCCCGGAATGAATCCGGATGAATATATACAGGATGATTTAATTGCGCTTGTTAAAGAAATTCACTCCGAAATTCCGCAGTTAGCAAATTTGGAAGTTAAAGATATTCAAGGTCTTAAATATGATAATGTATATCAAAAAGTCAGAGATATGGCTTTAGATGCCTACAAAGAACACGAACAAAAAACAGTCGATTTCTATAATAATGTTGCTAAGCAGTATAATTTAGAACATAAAGAAGAAATTGCATTCAGTGATAATAACGTAATGCGCCAGCTTGAAAAAGACTTGCTTTTAAGAGTAGTTGATAACCGCTGGATTGATCACTTGCACAATATTGACATGCTCCGCGACGGTATCGGATTAAGAGCTTACGGGCAGAAAAATCCTTTACTTGAATATAAAAAAGAAGCCTATGACTTATTTAATAATATGATGTATGATATTCAAAGCGAAACGGTTAAGCATTTATTCCGAACAAAATTCGGGATACAAATAGTTAGTCCCGACCACTTAAATGAGCCTAATGAACTCATCATGGGCGATGATATAGACAGTAAAGAGTAAGAAGTATGGTATTTATTTACAATTTTATTTTAATTTGTCTTGCAATAATATTGCTGCCTTTTATATTAATTGCATTTATACTCCAGCCAAAATTTAGAGCAGGTTTTTGGCAGAAAATAGGATTTTATTCTTATAATCAAAAAGACGTGAAAACCACCGTATTCCACGCTGTGTCTGTCGGAGAAACAAACGCAATTAAAGAACTTGTTAAAAGGTATAAAGAAAAAAATCCAAACGAAAATTTAATAATAACAACAACAACAAAAACGGGACAGGAAATTGCGCAAAAATCCCTTTCACAATACGCAAAAAAAATAACTTATTTTCCTTATGATTTTTTCTTCAGCGTTTATTCATTTTTAAAAACATATAATCCCGAAAAAATAATAATAGCCGAAACTGAAATCTGGCCTTGTTTTATCACTATTGCAAAAAGTATGGGGATAAAAGTTTATACAGTAAACGGCAGAATATCACCACACTCATATGACGGTTATAAAAGGATAAAACTTTTCCTTGCACCCGTAATAAACAAATATGAAAAGATTTTTATGCAGTCAAGCTCTGACAGAGAACGAATGATTGGCATAGGGGCAAATGCTGACAGAACTGAAGTTATGGGCAATTTAAAATTTGATATAACAACAAATCTTTCTCAAGAGGAAATAAAAAAATACGCTGATGAACTCAAAACGGACGGAGTAAGGACTTTTATCGGAGCAAGTACACACAAAGGCGAAGATGAAATCGTAATTTGTGCTTTTAATTATATTAAAGCGAAACACCCCGAGGCAAAATTACTTTTAGCGCCAAGACACCCTCAAAGATACGATGAAGTTATTGAACTGCTTAACAAATCCGGTTATAAGTGGGGAAGACGCTCAAATAACGCAAACTTCCAAGATACTGATATAATTCTTTTAGACACTATGGGCGAATTATCCAAATTGTATTCTATATGCCATATAGCTTTTATTGGCGGCAGTTTTTCAGAGACAGGAGGTCATAATCCTTTGGAAGCAAATATATGGAGTAAGCCCGTTATATCAGGTCCTTGCATATTTAATTTTAAAGATGTTTATAAAATTACTACAGAAAAAAAATGCGCGGTTATTGTTAATAATCAGCAGGAATTTAATGATGAATTATTATCTTTTTATGACAACATAAATAAGTATATTGAATTTGCAAATAATGCAAAAACGGTCTTTGATGAAAATAAAGGCGCCATTAATTATATTTTAGAAAGGATTTAACCTAGTTTTTCAAAGAATGTTATTGAATATGGGGCAAGTGAAATATAGGAAAACTGCTCGCATATTTGTTCATTTAAAAATTGACCGCTTCCCGCATATTTTTTATTATCAGAATTTAAAATTTCCCTCCATTCGCCTTTGGGGAACATAATTCCGTGAGATTTATTAAACTCATTTTGAGAAAAATTTGATACGGAAAATATTTCATTGTATATTTTTCGGCAATAAATTGCGTGAATATCCGCCTGCTCTTGAACAATTGTTTTTTCAATATGCCCCGAAGAAAGCGCAATATTATTTTCGCAAAGTAAGTTTAAATCAGATATATAATTTTCCATTGCAGAATTAAGGTATAAATATTTTTCACAAGGTTTAACGCTAAACAGCTTTGAATCCATATATGCTTCAAGCCCGGGTTCATAGCCTTTTTCACGCAGGCATGGCTCGGGACCAGTCGAGAATTTTCTAAAGAATTTAAAATAAGATATATCAGCAGATTCATCCCCTTGAAAAATCATTTTGGGCCCCGGTATTGAATATACTTTACCTGCTGTCAGCTTTTGCATTGAATACGCTTTTAAATAAGCATTTTGAACTTCATCAACGGTAAAAAATCTTTCAAGCGAAAGAGATTTATAAAAATTAATCCGCTCATCCTCACTCATACGTTCAAGTTCGCCTTTTACAAGCATTTCAAGCACTTTATGAGCCGCATGTGCTGCCAGTTTGCATTTCATTGTATGACAGCAATCGCAAACGCAATCGTTCAAATTTAATTCTTTTGCAACAATTTTTGAAATAAGACGAGTTCCGTCAACATTGCCTATTTCATCATGACTCATGGGATATTTAACTCTTGACTGCGCGTCACGTAATGAATAATCAAAATCACACAAGTTCTTTTCCTTGCAATCCCAAAAACCTAAAACTGATGAGGCAATCTGTTTGTGGAAGGGGAAATCCCACTCGCTGTCAAATCCTAAATTTGCAAGCGATACACTGTTATTTTTTATTCTGTCTATAAATTTTTCATGATTTATTTCATTTTCTTCGGCTTCATCCGTATCAAACGGTCTTGTAACCCTAACATCATTATCGCGTCCGTCCTCTGCTATTAAAAACGCATTGGGAGCATGATAGTTAATCTCGGCAGCCATTTGTTTCATTGTATAATCACTGCACATGAATTTTGTCATATCAACTCTTAACCCGTCACAATGATAGTTTATCAGCCAGTTTAATGCCGCACCGATAATAAAATCACGTGTATGAAGACTGTTTTCATCCTTTTCATAATTGAATTTATAACCGAAGCAGTTATCACCCTCAATATAAGGCCCTGTTTTATGAAGCTGGG
>CANQZO010000204.1 GCA_947628355.1 Candidatus Gastranaerophilales bacterium
CCGTTAAAAGCAAGGTTGCAAAAGCGTCATCACAAGCATAAGAAGCCGCATCTTCAATCGGCACTGTTTCTATTGTTAATGAAGCCGAGCTGTTTTTCAACAGCTGTTCATATTCAACCATAATATAATCAAGGTAATCACTTGCCTGCTGTTTAAGCCCATGCTTGCGAGAAGAATCTTTTATATAACTTGCAAGCATTGTATCAAAAATAATATTTTTCATCGGCATTGAGTGATGACACAGAACATGGTAATCATATTTAGCATTTTGCAATGTTTTTGCAATATTTTCATCCGCAAGTACGGGAGCTAAAGCATTTATTACTGTTTCAAGCTCCAATTGCCGTCCTACGAGGTGAAAAACAGGAATATAGTATGATTTAACCAAATCACTTTTCGCCTCATCAATTTTAACTCTGCCGTTTTTTGCCTGTATTCGCTCGCAGTATGCAATGGAAATCCCGACTAAATCGCACTCAAGCGGGTTTATGCCTGTTGTTTCCACATCTATTGAAAATATTGTTTGCGCTTTTAACTCATCAATAAGTTTATTCAGTTTCTCTTGAGTATCAACTATATTTTTTTCGTGGTTATATTCTTTATGTGATGTTTCAATTAGCATTTCACCAAGTCCGAGTCCTAATTGCATTTGTCCTTGACCAGAAGCGGTTGTATCTTGATTTAAGCAATGCTCAGCCACTTTTGCTTCCATTGAACCAACCTTAAACGGCTTTAATATATTTTCTGAATTTTTTAAAAAATTATAGAACTGATTTTTCTTAAAGAATTCAATTACCGCGTCATAATTTGGCATTTCAAGTTTTGCGCAGTCAAAATCGAAGTCAATATCTAAATTTCGCTGAATTGTTGCAAGCTCTTTGCTTAAAAAAGCAATTTCTTTGCCCTCAGTCAGTTTTTTATTAAGGGCTTTTTCCGTTACCTCATCAAGATGTTCATATATTTGCTCGAGTTTATCAAACCTTGAAAGAAGTTTACATGCCGATTTTTCACCTATTCCTTTAATTCCGGGGATATTATCAGATGTATCACCCGATAACCCTTTATAATCCGTTATCTGATAAGGATAAACTCCCATTTTATCATAAACTTTATACCAATCAAACTCAACAAGCTCGCCTTTTGAGGGCATTATTACTTCAATATAGCCTTCTCTGTCCACAAGCTGAAAAGAATCTCTATCGCCTGTCAGGATGTATGTTTTATGCTGTTTTTGCTTTGCTTTTAAGGCAATTGTACCTATAACATCATCAGCCTCATACCCTTCTTTAGTCAAAATAGGAATATTTAAAGCCTGCAAACCCTCAACAATTAATGAAAGCTGGGAACGCAGAGTATCGGGCATACTTTCGCGGTTTGCTTTATATTCGGAATACATTTCCGTTCTGTAAGTATGCCTTGAAACATCAAAAGCAACGGCAATTGCGTCGGGTTTTATCGTATTATTTTGAAGTAAATCAAACACCGCCTTAAAAAATCCGAATACCGCCCACGTTGGCTGATTATCCGTTGTTTTCATTGCCGTTCGCTCAAGTGCAAAATAGTATCTGTATGCCAGAGCATGCCCGTCTATTAATAAAAAATTCTTATCCTGCATAATAATCCCAATTCAACATATTAATATTTTATTGGATTTAAGATTTTTTCTCAATAAAATATAAATTTACATTTCGGAACTTAATCTAATTTAAACTGCTTTTGATATTCTTCTTTGCCTGTTAATGAGGTTTGTTCGGACTTTAACAATACAAAATTTTCCAATACCAATACGTCTAAATCGGTATACATAAAGCATTTATAAGCATTCTCGGGAGTATTTACAATAGGCTCGCCCCTAATGTTAAACGAGGTATTCACTACAACCGAGCAATCCGTTAATTTTTTAAATTCGTTTATAATATTCCAATATCTCGGGTTAACTTTTTTTGATACGGTCTGAATACGCGCGGAATAGTTTACATGCGTTATAGCAGGAAGGATTGAACGGTACGCTTTTAATTTATCAATGCCTTTATAATTTTTTTCTTCTTCTGTTAATTCCGTTTTAATTTCGTCGGATATCGGCTGAGTTAAGAGCATATAAGGTGATTTTTTACCCTCTTTTATTGCAAAATATTTTTCTACGTCCTCTTCAAGACAGCTCGGAGCAAAGGGGCGAAATGATTCGCGCTTTTTTATAGCCAAATTCAAATTTCTTTGCATTTCGCGATTTCTCGGGTCAGCAAGTATGCTTCTGTTGCCTAATGCTCTCGGCCCGTATTCCATTCTGCCAGCAAAGTGTCCGATACTTTTGCCCTCTGAAATATATTTTGCTATTACTTGAGTTACTTCTTCCTCGGTTTCATATTTTGTATATTTTGCATTGTATTTATTTAAGGTTTCAAGTATTTCTTCATCGGAATATTCTGGTCCCAGCAGGCTTCCTTTTTGCGAGTCATCAGGATTAACTTTGCGTTCATTATTTAATCCCATATAATAAACTGCAAGCACTGCGCCCAATGCACCGCCTGCGTCACCTGCCGCGGGCTGAGTCCAGATATTTTCAAAAGGTCCGTTTTTTAATATATTACCGTTTGATACGCAATTTAATGCAACTCCGCCTGCCAAACACAAGTTTTTTAACCCCGTTTGCTTATAAACGTAATTGGCAAGTTTCAGTATTATTTCCTCCGTTACAGCCTGAACGCTTGCCGCCATATCCATATCACTTTGCGACAACGCTGTTTCAGGCTTACGAGGCTGACGATTAAAAAGTTTTTCAAACTTTTTATTATACATATAATCGGTTGTACAATAACCGAAATATTCCTTATTTAACCAGAAAGACCCGTCATCTTTAACATCAATAAGTTTTTCGAGAATTAAATCTTTATAAATCGGCTCTCCATAAGGAGCTAAGCCCATTACTTTATATTCACCCGAGTTGACCTTAAAACCTAAAAATCCGGTAAATGCACTGTATAACAGCCCGAGTGAATGAGGAAATTCTATTTTTTCTTTGATTTCAATTTTATTTCCTTTGCCAATGCCCCAAGTTGTTGTATCCCATTCGCCGACTCCGTCTAAACACAGTATTGCCGCTTCTTCAAAAGGCGACGGATAAAATGCGCTTGCGCAGTGCGATTCATGGTGTGTTGTAAAATATATGGGACACTTTAATCTTTTTTCAAAATGCTTATCTATTTGACCCGGAATAAACAACTTTTTATTCATCCACACAGGCATGGCATTTATAAAACTTCTCATACTGCAAGGAACATAAGCCATTGCCGTTTCAAGTATTCTTTCAAACTTAACAAAAGGTTTTTCGTAATAAACAACGCCTGATAGCTGTTCCGGCTCAATGCCTGCTTCCTTTAAACAATAATTAACGGCATTAGCGGGATATTCGCTATCTTGCTTTATTCTTGTAAATCTTTCCTCCTGCGCTGCAGCTATTATTTCGCCGTCTTTAATTATAGCCGCTGCACTATCGTGATAATATGCACTTATTCCGAGTAAATATGTCATTTTTTC
>CANQZO010000205.1 GCA_947628355.1 Candidatus Gastranaerophilales bacterium
CCTATTGATTATGATATTGCTAATGTATTAAGAAAAAGCGCTAAAGAGGTTTTTCTTGCGGTAAATAAACTTGATGACCCGGATAAATTTCTTAATGTAAATGATTTTTATGCTCTTGCAATAGGTGAACCTTATGCAATATCGGCACTCCACGGCTCTGGCGGTGTAGGCGACCTGTTAGACGCCGTTACAAAAGATTTTACATATTTAGAAGAAGAAGAGAAATCCGAAAACGTACGTATTGCAATTGTAGGAAAACCCAATGTCGGCAAATCATCAATCGTAAACGCTCTTTTAAATAAAGAAAGAGTAATAGTATCAAATATATCAGGCACCACCCGCGACGCAATAGACTCTAAAGTAAAATATGAGGGTGAAGAATTTATATTGGTTGATACTGCTGGAATAAGGAAAAAATCCAAAGTTGATTGGGGAGTTGAGAAATTTGCGGTTGACCGCTCAATAAGAGCCATAAGAAACTGTGACATTGCGGTATTGGTTATTGACGCAACAGAAGGGATTTCCGACCAGGATAAAAAAATTGCAGGCACTATCGTTGAAGCTGGAAAAGGAATAATCCTTGCAATAAATAAATGGGATTTAATTGAAGATAAACAATCATCAACAATAAATAAATTTGAAAAAGAAATAGAACGGGAAATGCCGTTTTTAAACTATGTTCCTAAAATCTTCATCAGCGCAAAAACAAAGCAAAGGCTTGTAAACATATACAAATTAACCAAAGAAGTATACGAGCAGACCACAAAAAGAGTATCTACAAGTATCTTAAACAAAGTAATAATGGACGCAATATCAATGAATCCGCCGGTAAGTATCAGAGGAAAACGGTTAAGATTATTTTATGCAACACAGGTTCAAATAGCTCCGCCCCATTTTGTTTTATTTATTAACAACGAAGATTTATTAAAAGATAATTATATAAAATATTTAGAAAATAAATTGCGTGAAGCCTTTGGCTTTAAAGGCAGTCCGATAAAAATCTCGGCAAGAGAAAAGGGAGAAAAGAAATGATTAGCGTAATATTAAGAATTCTATTAGTAATAGTAATCGGGTATATTATAGGCTCAATCCCTACGGGATATTTAATAGTTAAGAAATTTAAAGGAATAGATATCCGTCAAACAGGCTCAGGTTCTACGGGAGCAACAAATGTAAAACGTATAATGGGTACAAAATGGTTTTTTGCGGTAATGCTTTTAGACGCATTAAAAGGAGCAATCCCTGTATTTATTGCACTTAAGTGGTTTAATTTTATAGATTTTAAAGGCTTGACACCTGTATTAGCTGCAACTGCGGCAATTATAGGCCACAGCAAATCGGTATTTTTAAAATTCACGGGCGGAAAATCAGTTGCAACAGGGGTTGGAGCTTTATTAACTCTTTGCTGGCCTGTCGGATTGATTATTGCAGGTATTTGGGGAATAATTACTTATACCTCTAAATATGTATCTTTAGGCTCTGTTATTGCAATATCACTTGCGCCTGTACTTATGAATATGTTTGACCAAAATATTTATTATATCTGCTTTGCTGCAGTCGGTGCAATTTACGTTATTATTATGCACAGAGAAAACATTAAAAGATTATTAAACAACAAAGAAAATAAAGTAAGAAAATAAAGTAAGAAAATAATGCCTAAATTTAACGGAATAAAAATTGTTTCAAAAGTAGAGGTTAACGACAAAAATGCACTTGCAATTGTATATACCCCGGGGGTCGCAGCGTCTTGTCTTAAAATAAAAGAAAATCCCGAAGCCTCTTTTGACTATACAAACCGTGAAAACTCCGTTGCTGTATTATCTTTTGATTATGAAAAATCACTTGAACGGGCAATATTTTTAAAATCATCGCTCGGGATAGACGCATACCCGTTTGAACTTTCAACGTGCAATGAAGAAAAAATAAAACTCGTAGTGGATAATATAGAGCCCTCATTTGGCGCAATAGATTTAAGTTTAATTGAAGAAAATGTCAAAAATATTGATTTTAACGTAAATATTCCCGTGCTAAAAGGGAAATGCTCTAATTTAAAAGAGTTCTTTCTCTGCGTATCAAAAAATTTATTTATGTTCAACTTTGATGAATTAACGGGAAATACAAGTGAAAAATCACTCCAATTAAGGAAAATGGCAGGCGGTGTTATTGAAAGCGAACTTTCGGAAGAAAAAACATTAAAACCCGTCGGCATAATATCAGACGGAAGTGCTGTTTTAGGTTTAGGCAATATAGGCGGACTTGCGGGGTTACCCGTTATGGAGGGTAAAGCCGTGTTATTTCAAGAGTTAGGCACGGTTAGTGCTATGCCTTTATGTCTTAAAACTCAAAATCCCGACGAAGTTATAGAAATAGTTTTACTTATTCAAAATTCTTTTTCGGGTATAAATTTAGAAGATATAAAAGCTCCGGAGTGTTTTAAAATCGAAAATACATTAATTGAAAAGGCTGATATTCCGATATTTCATGACGACCAGCACGGAACAGCCATTGTCGTATCGGCAGGATTATTAAATGCTCTGCATTTAGCCGGTAAAAAAATCGAAGAAGTTAAAATTGTATTTTCGGGCGCAGGCGCTGCGGCTATTGCCGTATGCAAATTAATTCTTGCGCTCGGCGCTAAAAATATTATTATGTTTGATATAGATGGTGCAATATATAAAGGCAGAGCGCAAAATAACTTTGCTCATGATGAAATTTCTAAATATACAAATCTTTCGGGGTTTAAAGGCAGTTTAAAAGAGGGGATAAAAAATGCCGATGTGTTTATCGGATTAAGTGCACCAAATCTTTTGGATGAAGAAATGATTAAATCAATGGTGCAAAAACCGATAGTATTTGCTCTTGCAAACCCTACCCCTGAAATCATGCCCGATTTGGCAAAAAAATACGGCGCATTTATCTGCGCTTCGGGCAGAAGTGATTTTCCTAATCAAATAAACAATTCACTTGTTTTTCCGGGGTTATTTAAGGGAGTTTTAAATAATAATATAAAAAAAATAACAACAAATATAAAACTAAACTGTGCATTTGCTTTAGCTTCAATGGTAAATGAAACGGAGCTTAATCAAGATTACATTCTGCCTGACGCTTTAGATATGAGAGTTCCTAATACAATAGCAAATAATGTTATTGAATAAATTTATTATTTGCAAGGAAGACAACCTACTACACATTTCCCCTTTGTTGAATAATTCACACTGCAATTTTCATATTCACATCCGCAAGAACAAAGAGTATAATCGCATACCGAACTGGAAATTAAATTATCTCCTGCTTCCACAACACTTTGATATGTGTCTAAAACTTGTTCTTCATTTAAGTTCTCTATATTATCCAAATCCATAATTAATCCTTCCTTAAATTAAGCATATCTCCCAGTTTTCTGTTCCACCTCTCATCATCAAATCGGTAAAACCCCGAAAACGGTGTGAATGTCATTTCATTAAAATAAATTTGATTTTGATATTTTAACCAGTCTGCCCTCACAAGTTT
>CANQZO010000206.1 GCA_947628355.1 Candidatus Gastranaerophilales bacterium
TGAATTTACCGCTGTCAATAATAACTCCGCCCATTGCATTGCCGTGTCCCGATAAGTATTTTGTTGTGGAGTGCACTATAATATCCGCTCCGTATTCAATCGGTCTTAATAGATATGGCGTTGCTACCGTACTATCTATAATTAAAGGAATTTCGTACTTATGAGCTAATTTCGCCAAATTCTCTATATCGGCAACTTTTATGCTCGGATTTCCTATGGATTCCGCATAAATACATTTAGTTTTATCTGTTATTGCTTTTTCGTAGTCCTCAAGATTATCGGTATTTATGAATTTTACGTTTATTCCCATTTGCTTAAATGTTTTTGCAAATAAATTGTATGTTCCGCCGTATATTTTGGCTGATGTAACAATTTCATCCCCACACTCTGCTATATTTAATATAGCGATTAATATTGCCGATTGTCCCGAGGATACCGCTAATGCTCCAACACCGCCTTCCAGCATTGCAATCCTTTTTTCAATCATTTCGCAAGAGGGATTTGTTAATCTTGAATATATGTCACCCTCTACTTTTAAATCAAACAGGTTGACCGCATGTTCTACGCTGTCAAAACTGTATGCTGTTGTCGCGTATATCGGCATTGATATAGCATGATTTTGTTTTTTTAAATCCGTAAATCCTTGTGTAGCTACTGTTTCAAATTTCATAATTATCCCTTATTTTTTTATTTATTATAATACATGATTTTACTGTTGCATATTTTATTTTTAATGTTATGATAATCACAAAGTAAGGGAAAATAATGTTAAATATAGTTTTAAAACATCATCATTGCCATAGCAACCTAAAAAGGCTGTTGAATTGGTAATGCGGTTTTAAAATTTTTTCAATTCTTACAAAACGGTCTTTTTAGGTAGAAAAAACCGTTTTTTAGTATTTAAGAATTGGAGAAAGATTATGTTAACATCTATTATATCTGCCATTGGCAATAACAACAGTGTATACCCTTTATTTATCCGAGATTGCGGAATAGAAAATCCTGCTAAAGTTGTAATGACTTATAAGCAGAATAAATCCGATAAATATATTGCTAAAAACGCTGTGAGAGAAAGAATTATTGATGAATACGCGACATCAGCAGTATGGCTCGGAGGTATTCCTTTAGTAGAAAAAATTTGTAATAAATTTATAAGTAAAAAAGGTTTTAATCCAAATATCAGCAGTGAACTTTTAAAAGACGATACTTTTCAAAATATTACTGCTAACATTGAGCAATTTAAAACAAAAGCTCCGAATGCCGTTAAAGATTTAATAAAAATAAAGGATAATCAAAAGTTATATCAAAAATTAAACGGAGCAAAACTCTTTGCTTCAATTGCTATTCCGACATTAATTATGGGATTTATCCTGCCTAAAATAAATTTTAAAATTACCAAAAAAATTATGAAAAAGAATTTAAAGGAAATGGTTATCCCTAAAGGTCAAGTTACAATAGAAGAATTTGAAGAACAAATTAAAAGAAAAAATAATACCTCTTTCGGCTCAAATCTGTTGTATTCTTTGAATAATTTAACAACCGTACAAAAAATGGCAGTAACAGATTTAGGTCTTAGTGCCGGCAGAATATCTACCGCAAGAAATAAAAATGAGGCTTTTGACAATGCCGTAAAAATGTCAGGTATGATTTACTTAAATTATTTTGCACCTAAGCAGACTGCGAAACTTTTTGATAAATTAACAAAGAAAATATTTAAGTTAAATGTTAATTTAGATCCTTTAGTTTTTTGTGATAAAGAGTTTATCGATGCCGTTAAAAATAAATCAATTAAATTCCCCTTGTCTGATAGTCCAAAAGATGTTCTGCAATTTATTGATTTAAACCCCGAATCGATAATAACGAAATTAGCGGCAAAAACTAAATTAATAAAGATGTATGACTCAACAACAAGAG
This sequence comes from Candidatus Gastranaerophilales bacterium, assembly GCA_947628355.1. GTDB lineage: Bacteria > Cyanobacteriota > Vampirovibrionia > Gastranaerophilales > Gastranaerophilaceae > Avigastranaerophilus. The sequence goes on from CANQZO010000206.1 coordinate 1,915, forward strand.
ACCCCCGAAAATATGTAAATATAAAGGACTTAAATGAATTTATTAAAAATATTAGAGATTTTAGCGAGAGTGCAATAAATTCAGGCCGGGTTGATGAGTTTGCCAAAAAAGCAAAAACTGCAAAATGTTTAAATATAGTGGCAAATGTAGCATTAAGTTCGTTCCTTTTGGCATTTTGTCTGCCTAAAGTTCAGTTCTTCATCAGAAAAATGGTGACAAAAAGTAAACTTGAACCGGGATTAGTGCAAAATCATCGTGATGAAAAGGTATAAGAATATTTCCTTAATCTTATAAAAAAGTAAATGCTTATTATACATAAAATTGCACCAAGAACGGTTAATGCTTTAGAAATTCCGACCGCGTGAGTAAATGAGCCTGCAAAAAAATTACTTATCGACACTGTTCCCAAGTAGCATATTGAATGTATACTCATAACACGGCCTCTGATATCATCATCAACAACTGTTTGAATTAATGTATTAATGCTTGTTAAAGTTCCTATTGTTCCTATTCCGACTAATAACATTGCAAACATAGCGATTGATAAAATGTTTGTATGACCGAGAATAATAAATCCTGCTCCGAATAAAAATACGGCGGTATTTAAAATTAATTTTAATCCTTTTATGCTTGATTTCGCTGCTAAAAACAGAGAAACCGCAATTGCGCCTATTCCTGCTATGCTCATAAGGAAACCTAATGTATCGGCGTTTTTGTGCATAACATCTGCCGTGTATATAGGCATTAACATAGGATATGTCATCCCAAGGAAACTGAAAAGCGCAATATATGACATTAAGACCCCGATTTTTGGTGCATTCAATATGTAAGTTATCCCCTCTTTCAGTCCCTCTGATACTGTTTCATTTTTTATTTTTTCATCTTTTATTTCATTAATTTTCATCCGTTTAACAAGAATATTAATCGGGATAAAACACAAAAAGTTAATTAAAAAACAGTAGCCTGCACCGATTGTGGAAATAACAACGCCTGCAATGGCAGGACCGAGAAGTCTTGCAGCATTAAAACAAGTTGCATTAAGCGCAATGGCATTGTTTAAATCTTTTTTATCGTCAACAAGCAATACAAACATAGACTGCCTTAAAGGACTGTCTATTGCTGCAATAATATTTAAAAATACACCTAAAACGGCAATACTCCATATCGGGTAATGATTTGTTAAAACCATTACCGACATTATAAAAGCCTGTAGTGCAAATAAATTTTGTATTATAATTAATAACTTTTGTTTATCAAATTTATCTATAATTACACCCGCAAAAGGAGTAATGAAAAATAACGGCAGGGCGCTTAAAAACATTATTGAACCCATTACAAAAGCTGATTTGGTAATATCATAAACAAGCCAGCTGATTGCAACATTTTGAGTCCAGATTCCTATTTGAGCAACCATTAATCCCGGAAAAAATAACTGAAAATTTTTATATTTTAATGCTCTAAAAATTGATTTCATAATATTAATGTTATCATAAATAATAAATTGTCCGAGAAAATTTCGCGATAAGGAACGTGAGCGAAATTTTGGAGTGGCAACTTTAAAAGGTGAGCACTTGTACGG
>CANQZO010000207.1 GCA_947628355.1 Candidatus Gastranaerophilales bacterium
CAAGAGCAGGGGCAGGATACCGTTCAAGCAAATATTTCACTCGGATTTCAGCCCGACCTCAGAAATTACGGCACAGGCGCGCAAATACTTCGTGACTTAGGCTATACTAAAATCAAGCTGATAACAAATAATCCGACTAAAATTGTAGCATTAAAAGGCTACGGACTTGAAATAACCGAAAGAGTAGCATTAAAAACTCCGTTAAATAAGTATAACGAAAAATATATGCACACAAAAGTCGATAAAATGGAGCATTTGATTGATATTTAACTTGGAAGGGAAAATCCTATGGCAAACCTTACAATGTACAAAGTAGAACCGTATAACGAAAAATATTCAAAAATATTTTCCGGAATTTACAACGATTTTAGAACCTGCGCTGCAACGGATTATAATTTTGAACTTAAACCGCTTGAGTATGAAAGTTTTATAAAAAGTATTGAACAAGGGCTTTTAAACTGCTTAATATTATTTGAAGACGAAATCCCGACGGGTTTTTTAGTCTATACAACAATAATTTCAGAGTCTTTGGAATTAAACATTATTCATTGCATAGGAAACGAAAACCTTAATACAAAACGAAAACTGTTGATAGAAAAGTTTTTGGAAATAAATATGCCTCTTTTAAGAGAAAAAGTTACAACTTACCCGATGTTAGGTAAACAGGCTTCTTTTGCGCTTGATATCCAAACATTCGGATTTAAAATTACAAATACAGCAGTAATGGCAATAGACTTTACAAGACCTGACCTGCTAAATAATATAAAAAATCTGACATTACCCAAACTGCCTAACGAATACGGCATTACAAACTGGAAAACAACATACTTCAAAGAAGCGGCGGAAATTATTAATCAAGCATTCAAAGATACTTCCGATGCGCTTTTTGACAGCAGATTTTTAACCGTTAACGGCTGCAGAGATATATTAGAAAAAATTACCGAAAATGTATACGGCGACTTTCTTCCGGGAATAACAAAGGTTTTAACATACAAAAAACGCCCCGTTGGATTTTGCTTTGCTAATCTTACAAATGATACAATTGCCAATATTCCTATTGTTGCAATCTTAAAGAAACACAGGAATAAAGGCTTCGGAAAGATTTTACTTAAACATACGGTTGAAAATTTAATAAATTCCGCACTATCAGGCTGCTGGGGATTAACGCAATTAAATGCCAGCTGCGATGCTGATTCTTCAACCGCCGTTAACATGTACAAAGCAATAGGTTTTACACAGCAATATGTGTATCCCCAAGCATATAAATCTAAAATTGACTAATTATTGCTGAATACTACTTTCATTGTAGCTAAATTTTTTATAGATAACATTTTATGTTTATTTTTTTGCTCGTCATTAATTTTAAAAATTCTGCAAATACGTTGAATTTCCTCAATTTGTTTTCTTGTTTCAAATCTATAGCGGTTATTAAAAGGCTCGCTAATTGTACCTAAAACTTCACTCAATTGCTGCTCGTTCATTAATTGCTCCCCAGTATATAAGAAACTATCAGTATTTATATAAAGTTTTTTTTTAAATTAAAATTGCCTTTTTGTTTAACATTTGTAAAACTTTATGTTACATTCATAAAAAAGGAGATGCAGCGTGATAATTGATAACCTTGAAAACAGTGAAAAATATATAAAATTAAATGATGATTTTAAACTTGTTTTTGATTTTTTAAAGACACATGACTTAAAATCCCTTGAATGCGGAAGGCATGAACTGCGAGGGAATGAGGTATTTTTTAATCTTCAAGAATATGAAACAAAGCCCGTACAAAAACTTGAGGCGCATAAAAAATATATTGATATCCAAGTGGTTGCCCAAGGGGAAGAATATATGGGATATACAAACATTAAAAATACCACTGTTAGCGAAGAATACAGCAAAGAAAAAGACGTAATGTTTTTAAACGGGAATGTGGATAAAATTAAAGCCGATAATAAAACTTTTTTAATTTTTTATCCCCAAGATGCACACATGCCGGCATTGAGCATAAAAGATAACAAGAAAGTAAAAAAAGCAATCTTTAAGATATTAGTAAAATAATTTAACAAACGTAAACACAACACTTGTCAAATATAAAAATTAGAGTTAAAATAACAAAAATTGTAACGAAAAAAATGCAAACTGGTAAAAGGGGTAATCAGAATATGATTTTAAGTATTTTAATTAATTTAGCAAAAACCTTTGTAAGCCTTTTTACATTAGAGGGGTTCTCTTTTAATAAAACCTTAGCTTACTGTCCTATAAGAAATAAATAAGTCTGTTGTTATTTACGGCTTAAACTTTTCGTTAAATTATAAATAATTTCCAATTTTTCGGGGTTATTACCAATTTTTGATATGTTATTATTTATCATATTTAAAAGTTCTGCGCTTTCTTTAAGATAGTCTGTTGCAAATAAATCTTCTTCAGTAATATTAAATACTTTTATAATTTTATCAATAGTTTCAGCCGTAGCAAAATTATTTCCAAGTTCTATACTGCTTAATGCTCTTTGGGAAATTTCAATTAATTCAGACAACTTTTCTTGAGTATAGCCGTTTGCTATCCTCAATCTTTTAATTTGCTTACCTAATTCTTTCTTAATTCCCATAAATACAATTATAATTTCTTTATTACTGCTGATTTACTATTTTAAGTAATTATATATTAAGTTTTATGAAGTAGAAATGTATTATAAATTCAATATTTTAGGTATTTTAGTATTTTAAACAGTAAACTTTCAGCAATTTAAAGCACCTATTTGTTTTACTCAAAATATAGAGTTAAATTATGAAAGGATAAATTATGTCAGTAGAAAAAGTAAGCGGGAAGATGAATGTATCTTTCGGTGAAAGGGCAAATACTCAACCTGTAAAAACTAAAAAGACACCCGCACAAATAAAAGACGGAAAGAAAAAGTTAGCCTTGGCTCTTGGGGCTTTAGCCGTGGCAGGAGCAGTAACGGCAGGTGTTGTTATTGCCGTAAAAAAAGGAAAATTAAATAATTCGCAGATTAAGAATGCAATAAAAGAGTCAGCTGATGATATAGGTAATGCCATAAAAAATTCGGCAGACGATGTAAATAATGCAGCAAAAAATCATTTTAATTCTTTTGACGATTTTAAGAAAATCGGTACCTTTGATAAAGGCAAAGCCTTAATTGACGGTAAAGGATTTTCAGGGGTAATAAAAAATGTTGGTAAAGACGGACAAATTAGACAGGTTCAATATGAAAACGGTTTATTAAGCAGTGTAAATGAAGTTAGAACTAAATATCATGATGCTCCTTTTCCGACTCTTAGAATACTTAAAAAATATGACTATGAAAAAGATGGAACTAAAACCATTTTTGATTTCGTTAAAAAACAATATATAAGAATAAATCCTGATAAAAGTATAGAAATCCAATAATCCACAGCAGAAAATAAAATAAAAAAGAAAAGTCCGAAAGTTTATTCGGGCTTTCTTGTATTTAAAATATATTGATAAAAAAGTTT
>CANQZO010000208.1 GCA_947628355.1 Candidatus Gastranaerophilales bacterium
TGGGACAGCTTCGGGCTTCCCGCGGAGAATGCGGCAATACAGCACGGCGCTAATCCTAAAAAGTGGACTCTTGATAATATTGCTTATATGAAAAAGCAGTTAAAAGAGCTCGGCTTAATGATAGATTGGGACAGAGAGGTCACCACATGCCTGCCCGAGTATTATAAATGGACTCAATACTTTTTTATACAAATGTTTAAAAAAGGCTTGGCATATAAAAAAGAAGCGGCGGTTAACTGGTGTAATAACTGCGCAACCGTACTTGCAAACGAGCAGGTTATTGACGGCAAGTGCTGGAGGTGTGACGGACAGGTCGAGAAAAAATATCTTTCGCAATGGTTCTTAAAAATAACAGACTACGCACAAGAGCTTTTAGATGATATTGAGAAACTGAAAGGCTGGCCCGACAGTGTTAAGACAATGCAAAAAAATTGGATAGACCGCTCAACAGGTGCTATTTTAAGATTTAAAGTTAAAGAAATAGAAGGGCTTGAAGTTCCCGTTTATACAACAAGACCCGATACCGCATACGGTATTACATATCTTGTTGTTGCCCCCGAATACAAAGATATTGAGAAATTAACAACACCCGAAAATAAAGAAGCAGTTGAAGCATACAGACAAAATGCAAGAAGAATGACGGAAATTGAGCGCTTGTCAACAGAGAGAATAAAAACGGGAGTTCCTTTAGGTACTCACTTAATCAACCCTCTAAACAACGAAGAATTCCCCATTTGGACAGCAGATTACGCGCTGGCAGAATACGGTACGGGCGCGGTTATGGCAGTACCCGCACATGATGAGCGTGACTTTGCATTTGCAAAAAAATATAATCTGCCGATTAAAATTGTCATTCAAAATCCCGAAAATCCTTTAACCGAATTAAAAGAAGCGTATACGGACAAAGGTGTGCTTGTTAATTCTCTTGATTGCAGCGGGCTTGATAACGAAAAAGCGAAACAGGTCATTATAGATAAAGCAGTTAAAGGAGGGTTTGGAGAAGCTAAAGTTCAATTCAGACTCCGCGACTGGTTAATTTCAAGGCAAAGATATTGGGGAACGCCTATTCCGATTGTGTATTGCCCAAAATGCGGAACAGTTCCCGTTGATGAAAAAGACCTGCCCGTACTTTTGCCCGAAGATGTCGACTTCAGCGTAAAAGGTATGTCGCCCGTTAAGACATCAGAAAGTTTTAAATACACAACATGCCCGATATGCGGAGGCAGAGCAGAGCGTGAAACGGACACAATGGATACATTTATGTGTTCAAACTGGTATTTTTACCGTTATACCGACGCAAGAAACCAGAATGCGCCGTTTGATAAAGACATTCTACATTACTGGGCCCCTATTGACCAGTATGTAGGCGGTATTGAACACGCTATTTTGCACTTGTTGTATTCAAGATTTTTCACTAAAGCCTTAAGAGATTTAGGAATAATTAATATAGATGAACCGTTTAAAAACTTGTTAACTCAAGGAATGGTATTAAAAGACGGTTCAAAAATGTCAAAATCAAAAGGTAATACAGTAGACCCCGATGAAATATTTGCAAACTACGGCGCAGATACGGCAAGACTGTTTATTTTATCAGACTCTCCGCCAAACAGAGATTTTGATTGGTCTGATGCAGGCGTTGAGGGCTGTTATAAATTCTTAAACAGATTATGGAGATTGTACAGCGATAATCAAAATAATATTAATTTGAATTATAATCTGCCCGATGTAAAATCACTGTCTAAAGAAAATAACGATTTAGTCCGTGAAGTTCACATGACAATTAAAAAGGTTTCACAGGATATTGCCAATGAATTTCAGTTTAATACCGTTATTTCAAAATACAGAGAATTTACTAACGTATTATATGATTATCTGGCTTCAAAAAAAGAAATGAACAGCGAAGATAAAGAAGTTCTAAGCTATGCGCTGATATCATTCTTAAAGATGTTTGCGCCCGTACTTCCTCACATGTCCGAAGAAATATATGAGGGATTAGGCGGAAAAGATTCCGTGCATAAACTTGAGTGGCCGAAATATGATGAAGCTCTTGCAAAATCAAGTACAATAACTTTGGTCGCTCAAATTAACGGCAAAGTTAAAGACAGAATTGAAGTTGACGCGGAACTCTCCAAGGAAGAACTTGAAAAAACCGCTTTAAACAGTCCGAAAATCAAAGAGTTAACTCAAGGAAAATCAATTGTTAAAGTAATTGTTGTTCCGGGGAAACTCGTTAACATTGTTGTAAAATAGGTAACTATAATGAAATATCAATTTTGCCAGCAAATAGACAGAAACTTATGCTTTAATAAGAATTATCTTTCAAGCTGCACTGTTGGTAATAATACAAAAAATCAGTCAATCCCTTTTATAAAAAAAGAATATAACGGTGAAATACTCAACTGGATTGATTTTTTTAAAGAACGGGAAGAAATAAAAAAGGGATTTAAAGCGGGACATCCGCTTGAAACCTGCGATGGCTGCTACTTTCTTAGAGAATTAGAGTGGGATAAGATAAATGAAACATGGGAGTTTCAATATATACAATTTTCTCACTGGCAAATGTGCAATTCAAATTGCATATACTGTGATAATCATACTGTTTGGGAAAAAAACAAAAAGGATACATACGATGCTGTTCCCGTATTAAAAGATTTAATAGAAAGAAAATACATCAATCAAAGGTCTATGGTAGATTTTGCAGGCGGAGAACCTACTTTGTATTATCACTTCAATGAAATGCTTAACTTGCTTATTAATGCTGATATTAAAAAAATTATTGTTCATACAAATGCTATTATATACAGCAAAATGATAGAAAAGGGAATAAGAAGCGGAAACATAAGTATTTGCGTGTCTCTTGACGCAGGCTCTAAACAAATGCACGAAAAAGTTAAAGGGGTAAAATCTTACAATAAGGTTTGGAAAAATATTGAAAAATATGCAAAAGCAAAAAATCCTCTGCAAAAAAATAATGTAACTTTAAAATATATAATTATTCCAAATATTAACGACAGCGAAGAAGAAATTGAATTATGGATTTTAAAATCACTTAAAGCTAATGTTACAGAATTGATTTTAAATGCAGATAATAATATTTTTATAAACAGAGAGAATTTTGAAGAAAATTTAAAAAAAGTTATTTCATTAAGCGAATATTTTGTCAGACGCGCAAAAGAATTATATATACAAGCAAGACTGGAATTTAATGTAACGGCTGCGTATAAGACTTTAAATATTCCTATTCCGTCATTTGATTATTATTAAAAAAGGCGGAGCCTTTTAGGCTCCGCCTATAATATAATTGATAATTTATTCGGTATAAGTCATTTTAAATGCAACAGCTGCACAAATTCCGCCTATAAGATTTGCAAGAACAGTCCAAAGAACTAACATCCAAGGAATAATTCCAAGCATGCCGACGGATAATGCAACAGCAGGGTTAAATGCACCCGCGCATAAACTTCCGCCTACCGCAAATGCACCGA